>QCTG01000003.1 GCA_003211235.1 Synechococcus sp. AG-673-B04 | reverse complement strand
CGGCTCTCAGCAGCTGACGGGTTTTACCCGAGTGTGGTTCGGTCATAGCTCTGATCGGATTCCTGTCAGTCGTTTGCGGCGGACTCCCTTCATCGTCTGCAGCTCATTTTTTCTGGCGTTGCTGTTTGGGCTTGCCTGCCAACTGGTGTTGCAGCTCGGACGCGTCATGGAGAGAGCAGGGACAGCAAATTTGTCCTGGTTGATCCTCCTGTTAACGGCGTGTTTGTGGCCATCGGTATGGCCATTGCCGCAGGGGGTACAGCACTTTCAGCTCTGATTGCCGATCGCACAACGGAAGAGGAACGACCAAAAGTGCTGTCGGTGGTTTGGGGGATGCGTTTGCTGGGAGTTTTGTTCGGAAGTGTGTTGGTGAGTCGGGTGTTTGGGAATGCATGCACTGCCGGTGCAAGCACTCTTGCTTTGCTGGCAGGGCTGGCCTTGAGCGGTTGGCGGTTGTCATACCTCCTCTGCTGCTGGGTCTTGGGGTGGTGTCTGTTCTTGGTGTGGAGCACCACAACACCGCTCAGATAGAGAATCACGCCGATGAGGCCACACCGAAGTCGCAGAGCGTTGCCTTGCCCCAGCTGCTGAAGCGTTTGCGTTCCATTCCGGAGGCGGGCAGCTTTCTGGGCGTGCTTTGTCTGTTCACCTTCAGCATGTTTCTGAACGATGCGGTGCTTGAGCCCTATGGCGCCGCCGTCTTCGGTATGAGCGTTTGTGCCACCACCTCGCTCAACGTCTTGGTTGCGCTCGGATTTTTCGGAGGGTTGGCGCTCAGTGGTTTTGTCTTGATCCAACGCTTCGGCACAATCGGAATCGCCAGGGTCGGAGCTTTTCTGGCCAGCGCCGCTCTGGCCCTGATGTTGCTGGCGGGAACCGACTCATCCATCCCCCTGCTTCGGGTGGCAGTGACATTTTTTGGTTTTTCGCTCGGGGTGTGCATCAACGCCTGCCTCACCTTGATGTTCAGTTTTGTTCAGCCCGGGCGCACGGGCTTTCTGCTGGGTAATTGGGGTGCGGGCTATGCCTATTCCTCCGGCCTGGCGATCATCAGCGGCGGTGGCCTGCTGACCTTGCTGAAGACGGTCAATGGTGGTGATGCCTTTGGAGCCTATGGGGGTGTTTTTGGCCTTCAGATGATCTGTTTTCTTGGTGCAGCCTGGATGACGACGCGTCTGGATATTCCCAGATTTCGCTCCAAGGTTGGGACTCGGCTGTGCAATGTGATGGAGCTGAATCTCGACTAGAGCTGCCTTTGAACCAAAAGCAAGTGGTTGGAGTGCTCCATCCACTAGAACCGGATCTGTTGAGGGCAGTGAATGGCAGCGCTGCAGATCGTCTGGTTCAAACGTGATCTGCGCACCGTTGACCACCGGCCATTGGTCGAAGCAGCCGCATGTGGTCCGCTCCTGCCCCTGTTTGTTGTTGAGCCAGAGCTGTGGTGCCTGCCGGATGCTTCTGAGCGGCAGTGGATGTTCTGCCGCGAGTCGCTTCAGGAGTTGCGTGAGTCGACCGCAGCGCTGGGCCAACCCCTTGTGGTGCGCTCAGGTGATGTGGTGGAGGTGCTGGAACGTGCCAGGCGTCAATTCGGTGTTGCGCGCCTCTGGAGCCATGAAGAGACCGGTAACGGCTGGACTTACCAGCGCGATAAGCGAGTAGCGGCCTGGGCGCGTCTGAACGGTATCGCCTGGATGGAGATCCCGCAGTTCGGTGTTGTTCGCCGAATGAAGTCCCGCAACGGTTGGGCTCGATGCTGGGAAAATCAGATGGCAGAGCCACTCGTTGCAGCTCCTGCGTCGCTCCAGCCTCTTGAACTGATTGATCCGGGCGTGATCCCAGCGCGTCCCTGCCGGGAACTGGCAAACGATCCATGTCCTCAGCGTCAGACCGGTGGTCGTTCGAGAGGACTACGCGAGCTCAACGATTTTCTTCGATGCCGTGCGCCGCGTTACCAACGCGCGATGTCCAGCCCGAATACGGCTTTCAAAGGGTGTTCGCGTCTGTCGGCTTATCTCACCTGGGGCTGCCTCTCCATGCGGGAAGTGCTTCAGACCAGTCGCTCTCACAGTGGCCGCGGCATCCGCAGTTTCGAATCAAGGCTGCACTGGCATTGTCATTTCATCCAGAAGTTGGAGGATCAGCCCGCGATTGAATTCAGGGATTTTCATCCGTTCATGCGTGGCATTCGTCAGAGCGATGTCGAGAGGATGGAGGCATGGTGCGAAGGCCGCACCGGGGTGCCATTTGTGGATGCCTGCATGCGCGCCCTGCGAGCCCATGGCTGGATCAACTTCCGCATGCGGGCGATGTTGATGTCGTTCGCGAGCTACAACCTCTGGCTGCCTTGGCGTGAAACCGGCTTGCATCTTGCCCGTCAGTTCGTCGACTACGAACCCGGCATTCACTGGAGCCAGTGCCAGATGCAATCAGGGAGCACGTCGATCAACACGATCCGGATCTACAACCCGATCAAACAGGGGCAGGATCATGACCCCGCAGGCCATTTCATCCGCCAGTGGTGTCCGGAGCTCCATGATGTGCCAGCGATTCATCTCCATGAGCCCTGGTCCCTGGGCGGTGGAATGCCTGAACCAATCGTTGACGTCACCGCGTCGATGCAGATTGCGAAGGATCGAATCTGGGAAATCCGCCGTTCCGCTGGTTTTGGTCACCATGCCGACGCGATACAACGCAGGCATGGATCCCGCAGGGCTGGTTTGAAGCCAGTGACAAGCCGTCGTCGCAGGCGTTCCCCCAGGCAAGACGATGGAACGCAACAGCTGGAACTGACGCTTTAGCCCCGCTGCAGCAGCAGTCTGTTGATCACCCGCTGGGCGATATCGCCATATCCCATCTCACCCGAGAGGATCTGCGCAATGCGGCGTGGTGCGGTGGGTCGCTTGATCCCCAACTGGTATCCAACGCCTGGAAAGCGATAAAAGACCTGTGCAATGCGCCTCCCCCAGGCCATCGAGTCCCCCCAGCGTTGCCGCATGGCGATGGTGTAGCCCCTCAAATCATTGTTATCTCCCCGAAGCCAGCGATCGAGATGCCGTGCAGCTTCACAGCCACTCATCAGGGCAGGGCGTAATCCCTCCGCCAGGAATGGGTCGCAGAGCGACGCTGCATCCCCCACCACCACAATTCCATTGCCGTTGAGGCGGTGATGGCCATTCCAAACCCGAAGCTGTCCGCTCTGACGAAGGCCTGCGTCGGCAGGGAAGCCCAGGTCTGGAAGGAGTAGTGACAAAACCTGTTCAGGGTCGGCGTCCTGCTTGCCGATGAAGCTGCCGACACCGATGTTCACCCCCCCCGCCACAGGGAATGCCCAGGCGAAACCCTGCTTCACCAGACCGAATTCGAAGCGGGTGGTGCCGTTCTTCAACCTGCCCTGCCCCTCGAGTCGAACCGACATGGTGGTTGCTGTTTGAATGCGCTTGGCTCCCAGGCCGAGCCGTTGGGGCCAGGGAGACGCCGATCCATCAGCAATGACCACGGATCGAGTTCGCCACCGTTGCCCATCGGCTGCCGTAACGCTCCAGTGATCGTTATCCCGACCGATGTCGGTCACGGTTACCCCAGCACAGCATTCAGCTCCGGCCTGTTTCGCCTGATCAGTCAGCAGCTGATCCAACCGTTCCCGGCGCACGATCCAGAACGGTGCTTCACCGGGAAGCTCAGCCACCACTGGATCACCCAGGCACCAACTGAAATCAACCTGGCGAACCACCTGTTCCACAGCCGGTTCCAAAGAGAAGGGGAACCACTTCTGCACAGAGGCGGCCATGCCGCCGCCGCAAGGTTTGATTCTTGGTTCAGCGTCGCGTTCAACCAGCACAACATCGTGGCCACTCCGAGACAGGTGGGCCGCTGCTGCTCCACCAGCGGCTCCAGCCCCGACGATGACCACATCGCGAAACCGTTCAGGACTGCCCTTCAAACCTTGAGAATGTCGGCTTCCTTGTTGGCCAGATGCTTCTCCAGTTCAGCAATGAATTTGTCGAGGATCTTCTGCACGGCATCCTGCTCATCGCGACTCTGGTCTTCGGAGAAGTCGCCTTCCTTTTCTTGCTTTTTGATTTTATCGATCGCATCACGACGCAGATTTCGCAGTGCCACCTTGCCTTCTTCGGAGTATTTGGAGGCAAGTTTGCAAAATTCCTTGCGTCGTTCTTCGGTGAGGGGTGGAACGTTGATGCGGATGATTTTGCCGTCGTTGTTGGGGGTGAAACCGAGTTCACTCATGGCGATGGCCTTCTCGATCGAGGCCAGAGCACTGATATCGAAGGGCTGGATCTGAATAGTCTGGGAGTCGGGTGTGGACAAAGTGGCTAGTGACTTCAGCGGCGTCTCTGCGCCGTAGTACTCGACATTGATTCGATCGAGCAGAGAGGAATTGGCCCGGCCGGTGCGGATTGTGTTGAAGTTGCGCTGGGTGGCCTCCACCGACTTGCGCATGCTGGCTTCGAGGTCCTTGGTCGACATGGTGATCTCGGGTGACGGCGTCGTGAATTCAGGCGGGATTGCCGATACGGGATCCGATCGGTTCACCAGCAACAGCTTTTCCGATGTTGCCAGGTTCGAAGAGGTTGAACACAACGATCGGGATGTTGTTGTCCTTGCACAGGGCGATGGCGGTGCTGTCCATCACCCCAAGTTCGCCGCTCAACACGTCCTGATAGTTCAGATGCTCATGTTTAACGGCATCTGAATGCTTGGCCGGGTCCTTGTCATAGACCCCATCAACCTTGGTGGCTTTGAACACCACATCGGCGTTGATTTCTGCTGCCCGCAGGGCGGCAGTGGTGTCGGTGGTGAAAAACGGATTTCCGCATCCAGCTCCGAACACAACCACGCGACCTTTCTCGAGGTGGCGCATCGCTTTGCGGCGAATGTACGGCTCAGCAACTTCCTGCATGGCGATGGCCGTTTGCACGCGGGTGGGAACTCCCGCTCGCTCGAGTCCGTCTTGCAGGGTGATCGCGTTCATCACCGTGGCAAGCATCCCCACGTAGTCGGCCGTGGCCCGCTCCATCCCGGCGGCTGATCCTTTCAACCCACGGAAAATGTTGCCGCCGCCGACAACGATGGCCAGCTGAGTGCCACTCGCCACAACCTTGGCGACATCCGCCGCGATGGACTGAACAATGGCTGGATCAATTCCGTACCCCTGATTACCCATCAGAGCTTCGCCGCTGAGCTTCAGCAGCACACGGGAATAGGTCATCTGTGCCCCAGATCCAATCGACAGTAGCAAGCACTGGCCAGTGGCCTTCTCCCTCGCTTGTATGGTGCAGCCGCCAGCACTGGATGCCAAATACCGAATCGATCCGTAGCGGTGTGATGGCCAGGCTCACACTTTCAGCCCTGGAGAGGGCGAGCCGAGATCCAGGTTGTTGGAAAGACCCTGTGGTGCATCGAGCTCTCCTGATTAGTGGTTTATCGGTTCTTACAAATGCGACGCGCCTGTTGACCAAAGATCTCAACGATTCGGCCTTGGACTGAGGTCGACGTTTCCCTCAGTACTCAATGCCGGCCTGTGCCTTGACACCCTGTTCCCGGAAGGGGTGGTGCACCAGGGTCATCTCCGTGACCAGGTCTGCTTGGTCGAGCAAAGGCTGGGGAGCCCCTCGGCCGGTGACGGCGACGTGGGTGAGCTCCGGACGTTCCTTCAGTCCGGCAATCACGGTTTCAGAGGAGATGTATCCGAGCTTGAGTGCCACATTCAGTTCATCCAGCAGCACAAGTTTCACCGTTGCGTCTCGCAGATAGCCGAGTGCGGTCTCCCATGCTTCCTCAACAAGCTGCTGATCCCGTTCGCGGTCCTGGGTTTCCCAGGTGAAACCCTCTCCGAGCGCATGCCAGCTCACTTGATCCCCGAAGACGCGCAGTGCTCGGGCCTCCCCTGGCTCCCAGCCGCCCTTGATGAACTGAACGATGGCAACCCGTTCATCGTGACCGAGCGTACGGAGCACAAGCCCGAGCCCTGCGGTGGTTTTTCCTTTCCCGTGGCCGGTGAACACCAGCACAAGGCCCTTCTCCTTGTTGCGTTCCTCCACACGCTGCTTCTGCACCTGCTGGCGTCGTTCCATCCGCTTGCGGTAGCCGGCCTCGTCGGTTTCCGGAGACACTCGCCCACCCATGCCCAGGCTGGCGGCGGTTTGGTCTAGGTCCTTCGCGGTCATGGTTGGGCTGATGGTGGTTTTCGGGCCGTGATTCGTTGCAGGGCCTGCCCGGCCAGAAGCTCCTGCTTCACGCTGCAGAACCCGAGCTCGTTGAGCTGAAACACCAGATCGTCCTCCAGCATGGCGGTCGCGGTGTCGGTTTCGAACAGAGCGCAGAACAGCTGTTGGGGCAGCTTCAGCCAAGGACCAGCGGGGTGAAGGTCCACCAGAACCAGCCACCCATCCGGTTGCAGAAGCCGCAGGCAGCTGGTGAGGACTTGCACTCTCTCCTTGCGGGGGAACTCGTGAAGCGCAACGCTGATTTGCACTGCAGCAAAGCGTTCATCTGCCAGCGGTGGATCCTCCGCCAGGCCTTCCACCAAATGCATCTGTGGCTGACGGATGGCAGCCAGGTCCAAAGCCCTTGGAGCAATGTCCAACCCTGTGACCGAAAAACCGGCTGCGAGCCAGGGGGCTGCCGCCTCCCCACTCCCACAGCAGAGGTCCAGAACGGCTGCACCTGCCTCCAGCTGATTCTGCAGAGCTTCTACGCCCAGTCCCCGAAGCCTGGACACTCCTCCAACACTCAGAGCGGAGACAGCGGTCACCGTGTCGTAGATCCAGCGGTGGCGATAAGCCAGTGGGCGTAGAAAAGACGTCATGTCTCAAAAAAATGGTCAGGCGCCCTGCCGAGCCAGAGCTGCGTCCACCGCCTGCTGTTGATCACGGCGCGTGATCCAGTGGTGATAGGTGCGGGTATGAATCGCCACGGAGTGGCCCATCATTCTGGCTGCCACCGTGTCTGGAAGGCCGATGTGGATGGTTCGCACCGCCCAGGCATGGCGCAGGTCATAGGGCGTGACCGGCAGCGCATAGCGCCGGAACTGCTCGCTCACCCTGCGGCCCACCTGCTGCAGCGTGGTCAGTCGCAGATCGGTCTGGATGGCGGGTAACGCCTTGGGATCAGAGCTGAGCCCGTTGAGATCAAACAGATCGACCCAGTCGGGCTGAAAAGGCCAGACCTGATGCTCACCGGTCTTGGTTGTGGGCAGAACCCGGATCACCCGATCTCCTGATCTGCTCAGGCTGCTCAGATCGCAGAAAAAAACCTCGTGGTTGCGCAGTCCGTAGGTCGCCATCAGCCCATAGACCAGCCGCCAGGCGGGGTTTGGGATATTCATCACGCCTTCGAGGATCTGGGCGTCGGTGGGCAACTGGCGGAATCGGGCCCTGTGCAGGCCATAACCCCCTGCCTCCTGGCGCCAGTTCTCCGGCAGGGGGACATCGAGATGGCGAGCAAGCGCCGCCAGAGCTGTGGCGCATTGCTGCCGGCTTCGGCTTCCATCGGCGTAGCTCTCCATGGTCTGCATCAGCAGGCTGCCGCTGATCGGCTGGAGTCCTGCCAAAGCTTGCAGGCGTCTCAAATAGGGCTGGTAAGCGCTGCTCCAGGTGGTGCGGCTGCCGGACGGGTTGCGGCGACGACGGGCGTCTGTGAAGAAAGCTTGCTCAAAACATTGAACGGCCCTCTCCAGGTCGGGGGGAGAGCCATGGCTTCGCTCAGTGCTCCAGTCATCCCAATTGAACTGTCTGCGTTGCAGCTGCCGCTGCACTTGACGCAGTGCGTGCTCGGCATCACGAAGACCCTCAGAATCTGCTGTCAGGCCAAGGCTGAGCCGTTGCACGCGTTCAACTTCTGGATTGCGTCGATCGGGCAAACGACCCCGCAGGTTGAGTTTTTGTCCCCGCTGTTCCACACGCAGTGGATGGCCCTCACCCGCAAGGCGGCGGTTGATTTGGTCCAACGCGCATTTCAGTTCCATCCGATGCTCATCGGCTACTCACCATGCCGTTATTGGGGGTTACGCTCAACCCCCTTAATTGCAGGGTTTTTGTATGTCACGCGTCGGCGTTGTTCTACTGAATCTGGGTGGACCAGAACGGATTCAGGACGTCGGACCGTTCTTATACAACCTCTTCGCAGATCCTGAGATCATTCGGCTCCCCAGCCCTGCTCTTCAAAAGCCCCTGGCCTGGCTGATCAGCACTCTGCGCAGTGGCAAGTCACAGGAGGCCTATCGCTCCATCGGTGGAGGCTCACCACTGAGACGCATCACAGAGCAGCAAGCCCGTGAACTGCAGAGCCTCCTTCGCCAGCGTGGTATTGATGCCACCACGTATGTCGCCATGCGTTACTGGCACCCCTTCACGGAATCTGCCGTTGCCGACATGAAGGCAGACGGTATGGACGAAGTGGTTGTGCTCCCGCTGTATCCCCACTTCTCGATCAGCACCAGCGGTTCCAGCTTTCGTGAACTTCAGCGACTGCGAAAGGGGGATTCGGATTTCGAAAAGCTCCCGATCCGATGCATCCGAAGTTGGTTTGATCACCCCGGCTACGTGAAGGCGATGGCCGAACTCATCGCAGAGGAAGTTCGCAACAGCGATGACCCCACCAAGGCGCACGTGTTCTTCAGTGCCCACGGTGTTCCCAAGAGCTACGTGGAAGAAGCCGGCGACCCGTATCAGACCCATATCGAAGCCTGCACGAACTTGATCATGGGCAAGCTCGCTGAGGTGGTGGGTCATTCCAATCCACACACCCTTGCGTATCAGAGCCGAGTCGGTCCGGTGGAGTGGCTGAAGCCCTACACGGAAGAGGCGCTGGGAGAGCTGGGAGAGGCAAAGATCAATGATCTTGTGGTTGTGCCGATCAGTTTCGTAAGCGAGCACATCGAAACCCTCGAGGAAATCGATATCGAATACCGCGAACTGGCCACGGAAGCTGGCGTTGTGAATTTCCGCCGGGTGCGAGCTCTCGACACCTACGCGCCGTTCATTGAGGGCCTTGCCGATCTGGTCACCACCAGCCTCGATGGACCGGAGGTCAGTCTTGATGCGGCGGCCGAACTTCCCAACACCGTCAAGCTCTACCCCCAGGAGAAATGGGAGTGGGGTTGGAGCAACAGCTCCGAAGTCTGGAATGGTCGCCTGGCGATGCTCGGCTTCTCAGCCTTTCTGCTGGAACTGATTGGTGGTCGTGGCCCGTTGCACGCCCTCGGACTGCTCTGAGCTTTTTCGTCACTGCTGCTGGCGGTATGTCTGACAGCAGCACCTGTACGAGCGGATAGCTGGAGTGAGGGACATTTCTTGATTGCAGTTTTTGAGGGTTACACCAGCCATTTCGGGATGCGTCGTGCGGCTGACGGAACGCTTCTTCCCCACAACGGCCTGGACATCGCCGCCCCCTTCGGGTCCCCTGTTCTGAGCTGGTGGCACGGCAGGGTGATCGAAACCATCGTCGATGAATCCTGTGGGATTGGAGTTGTGATTGCTTCAGGCAAGTACCACCACATTTATTACCATCTACGTCGGCAGAGACTGCGTCGAGATCAGTGGGTGAGCGCCGGACAGGTCATTGGTCAGGTCGGCCTGACCGGTCGCACCACCGGAGCGCATCTTCACTGGGGAGTCCGTCACTCCGGTCGTTGGCTGGACCCTGCACAGATCCTCAGGGCCATATCTGCGGACGACGGGCAATCATCCCTGTAGGCCCTTAATCTTTAGGGTCAACCCCGACCATTTGCCGTGACCCTCACCTCCGCACCAACGGGCATCGGCGGGCAGGAATCGGTCGCACCACGCACGATCTCCGGTGCAGAGGCACTGATGGATGCCCTGCGCCTCCATGGAGTGGAAACGATTTTCGGTTATCCGGGCGGGGCAATCCTGCCGATTTACGACGCTCTGCACATCGCAGAGGATCAGGGCTGGGTCAAACACATCCTGGTGCGCCATGAACAGGCCGGTACCCACGCTGCCGATGCCTATGCCCGCGCCACAGGCAAGGTTGGGGTGTGCTTTGGAACCTCCGGTCCAGGGGCCACAAATCTGGTCACCGGCATAGCCACTGCCCAGATGGACTCCGTGCCGATGGTGGTTATCACCGGTCAGGTCCCACGTCCTGCGATCGGCACGGATGCCTTCCAGGAGACGGACATTTTTGGCATCACCCTTCCGATCGTGAAGCACTCCTGGGTCGTGCGTGATCCGGCTGACCTCGGCTCGATTGTGGCCCAAGCATTTGTGATTGCCTCCAGTGGTCGACCCGGTCCGGTCTTGATCGACGTCCCCAAGGATGTGGGTCAGGAGATGTTCGAGTACACACCGGTTGCTCCTGGCTCCGTCGTCCCCCGTGGATTCCGCCAGCCGCAGCCTCCCGAAGACCGTTCCGTTGCGGGGGCTCTTGAGTTGATCGAAAAGGCTGAACGCCCTCTCCTCTACGTCGGTGGTGGCGCTGTCTCCGCCGCTGCCCACGACAATCTTCAATTGCTGGCCGAGCGTTATCAACTCCCGGTCACCACCACGTTGATGGGCAAGGGAGCCTTTGATGAAAACCATCCACTTTCGGTGGGCATGCTTGGCATGCATGGCACCGCGTTCGCGAATTTCGCTGTCACAGACTGCGACCTGTTGATCGCCGTTGGGGCTCGATTCGATGACCGTGTCACCGGCAAGCTCGACACCTTTGCACCCAAGGCCCAGGTGGTGCATTTTGAAATCGACCCTGCCGAAATCGGCAAGACACGGCGTGCTGATGTTGCTGTGCTTGGCGATCTCGGCCTCAGCCTCACTCGGCTTGTTGCCCTGAGCCTTCAGCGCTCCGTCGAACCCCGTACTTTGTCCTGGTTGCAGACGATTGCTGAGTGGAAGCAGCGCTACCCACTCACGATTCCCCCTGCGGAAGGGCCGATCTATCCCCAGGAAGTCCTGCTGGCCGTTCGAGACCTGGCACCCGAGGCCATCGTCACCACCGACGTTGGGCAGCATCAGATGTGGGCTGCCCAATATCTGCGGAATGGTCCCAGGGGCTGGATCAGCAGTGCGGGGCTCGGAACCATGGGGTTCGGCATGCCTGCTGCCATGGGAGCTCAGGTGGCATTCCCCGATCGGCAGGTGGTCTGCATTGCAGGCGATGCCAGCATCCTCATGAACATCCAGGAACTGGGAACTCTGGCGGCCTACCGCCTTCCGGTGAAGGTGGTGATCGTCAACAACCAATGGCAGGGCATGGTCCGCCAGTGGCAGGAAAGCTTTTACGACGAGCGTTATTCCGCCTCCGACATGTTGAACGGAATGCCTGATTTCATCGCTCTGGCTCGCTCCTTCGGGGTGGATGGGGTCAAGATCACCGAGCGTGATTCCCTCCAGGGTGATCTGGCAGCGGCTCTTCAAGCTCCAGGGCCCATGCTGATCGACGTGCATGTGCGCCGGGGTGAGAACTGTTACCCGATGGTTCCCCCTGGCAAGAGCAATGCTGAGATGGTGGGCCTTCCGGCTCCAGCCCCCCAGTGATCCGTGCACTTCTGATCGGTTTATCTCTGCTGTTGCTCGCAGCGCCAGTCAGCGCTGCAGAAGTGCTTCAGGTCCGCTCCAGCTCCCTGCTCCAGGTGGGGGATCGCAATCGCACCTACACCATTGAACTGGCCTGCGCGGCTGTGGATCCGGTTGATGAAGCCGATGCGGTGAGGTGGCTGAGGGATCAATTGCCTCGGCGCCGTCGGGTCAATTTGCGTCCGGTCGGTTCCCGGGATGGACAGCTGCTGGCCAGGGTGACCCCCCTGGGTGAACCGACTGACCTCAGTGCTGGTTTGGTGGCAGCATCCCTAGCCACAGACAGTTGTCAGTCGGAGTTGTCTTGATGGCTGACAATCGCGTCGCCAAGGGGATTGTGTTGGTTCCATGCCTGCTCCTTGGTGGGGCTTTTCTGGCCACAGCGATCTGGGGGCAAGGGGCCGCCGCTGATAATCGAGGTCTGGCAGCCTCTATCGGGGTGGCCCTTCTGTTGGCAGGGCTGGGAGCCCAGTGGCTCAGCAATGAATCGGCTCAGACGGATTCAGACAGGAGCGAGAAAACTCCTTAGCGGGAGGGATCAGGGTTGTTCCCTTCGCTCAGATGCTCCTGATCACCCCTCACCGCTGGTGACTTGGGCCAGTGACTCCAGCTCCGAGTGGTTCGTCTGATCGAATGGTGGCTGGGCTGAACCGCACTGATGCTGAGACTGAGTGAACTGCGGCTGCCGCTGGATCACACCGATGACGACTTGAACCAGGCTCTGCTGCGTCAGTTGCGAATCCCGCCTGACCATCTGCTGGAGCAGCACCTTGTGAAGCGCAGTGTGGATGCACGTCGGCGTGATCGCATTCAGCTGATTTACAGCATGGATGTTCGTGTGAAGGGAGAGGCCGCCCTTCGCCGGAAGCATGCCCGCAATCCCAAGGTTTGCCCCGCTCCTGATACCCGTTACCGATCCGTGGGTCATGCCCCGGCAGGGTTTCCACCGCGTCCTGAATTAAAACCCGTGGTGGTCGGAGCTGGCCCCTGTGGCTATTTCGCGGCTCTTTTGCTTGCGCAGATGGGCTTTCGCCCCCTACTGCTGGAGCGTGGCCAGTCGGTTAAGGAACGCACCCGTCAGACCTTCGCCTTCTGGCGAGGGCAGCGGGACCTCGATCCTGAATCCAATGCTCAGTTCGGAGAAGGAGGAGCTGGCACGTTCTCCGATGGCAAGCTTTACAGCCAGGTGAGTGATCCTGAGCACTACGGCCGCAAAGTGCTGGAAGAGCTCGTGAGATGCGGAGCCAATGCCGAAATTCTGACCCGCCACCATCCCCACATCGGCACGTTCAAACTTGCAACGGTTGTGCGCGGCCTTCGGGCGCGGATCGAGGAACTCGGCGGCGAGGTGCGCTTTGGCAGCCGAGTAGTGCGTCTGCAACTGGCACCTTCTTCGGCAGCCGCTAAACCCTGGCAACTGGTCGGACTGGAGTTAGCGGACGGGACCATTCTGCCGACGCGGCATGTGGTGCTGGCCCCTGGTCATTCCGCTCGCGATTGCTTCACCATGCTTGAGCAGGTGGGCGTTGCGCTTGAGTCCAAACCTTTTTCAGTGGGGCTGCGGATCGAGCATCCTCAACGGCTGATCGACCATGCTCGCTGGGGGAAACAGGCTGGGCATCCCCGACTGGGAGCCGCTGAATACAAACTTGTTCACCATGCCGGGAATGGCCGCTGCGTCTACAGCTTCTGCATGTGTCCTGGTGGCTTTGTTGTCGGTGCAACGTCGGAGGAGGGCCGCGTTGTGACCAACGGCATGAGCCAACACTCCCGCAATGAGCGCAACGCCAACAGCGGTCTGGTCGTGAATCTCGAGCCCGAGGATCTGGCCCCCTATGCCCGTCATCCAGGGGATCCCCTTGCCGGTGTCGCTCTGCAGAGGGATCTTGAGGCCAGAGCCTTCCAGCTGGGTGGAGGCACCTATGCCGCCCCAGCGCAACGTTTAGAGGATTTTGTGGCCGGGCGGCCGTCCCAGGGACTCGGTGCAATTGCGGCGTCCTATCAGCCTGGGATCATCCCCGCGGATCTTGAGACGGCTTTGCCAAAACCGATCATCGCCGCAATACGGGAGGCAATACCAGCGTTTGCGCTTCGACTCAAGGGCTATGACCATCCCGACGCGGTCCTGACCGGCGTGGAAACCCGCACATCCTCACCGGTGCGTATTCCGCGTGACGATCGAATGGAATCGCTGAATACGGCAGGGTTGATTCCTGCAGGGGAAGGGGCCGGCTATGCCGGAGGCATTTTTTCGGCAGGAATCGACGGTATTCGTGCGGCGGAGGCGATGGCGCGTCAGCTTCTCAAGCTCTCTCCGGAATCCTCGGCCTGACTCACGATGCCGCTCCACTGCACAGCCTTGACCTGGTCCCGGCGCCAGGAGTGGAACAGTTCAGGTTCACTCGCTGTGCAGAGCGGGCAGCTGCTGATCCTTTCCTGGTTCAAACCTGCATGCTCGAGTTGAAGAACGGTCGCCATGCGCAGATCGAATCGGTAGCGACCGGGCTCGGGATCGACCTGAACAGCTCCAGCCTCGACAAGAGCAGTGCGCCCATTGGATACCGAGCCGATGCTGGCTGCAATGGCCGTGACAACGTCATCGCCAACTTGATAGCGAGCCCCACTGACTGCTGGACCAAGGGCCACAACAAGATCATCTCTGCTGGCTCCCCGTGCCTCCAGGTGGTCCACCGCCGTGGGAAGGATGCGGGCTGCGACACCTCTCCATCCGGCGTGGCAGGCCGCGGTGTGACCGGTCGTGGGATCGGCGATCAGCACCGGAGTGCAATCTGCGCCGCACACCCACAGACTTTGGCCACCTCGGTCGCTGACAAGGCCATCTGCTTCAGGCCAGGGGGCGCTGCAGGCCTGGTTCGCCTCCAGAACGATGCCGCTGTGAATCTGCTGCGGCCGATGAACACTGGTGCTGACGCTGATATACCCCGACAGTTCCTCGGGATCCCGTCCGCGCCAGAGGCGGGTGAAGAAACCATGCTCGAAGCCATGTTGGGCGAGTGCGTTTGCCTGGAGGTAATAGCCGCCGTAGCAGCCGATCCAGGTCCAACCGTCCAGCACGTTGAACCGACCGTCCGGTCGATCGAAAGGGCCTGGCCCCGTCTCTGCTCGAGCCGCTTCATTCACAGTGTGGCGATGTCACGCATCATCCAGAATCCGGCGAAGGCCTGTTCCTCCGGGCTGGCCTGAATGGCAATGAATTGCAGCCCTTTGCCGATCTCCTTGGATTCAGCCAGGGCGTTTGAAATCGCTTCCGCCGCCTTGGCATCAAGGTCGCTCACCAGCCATCGGTCGTCCTGACCGGCCTCCAGCACCAGCTGACGACCCTCCACTAGAAGACGAACGGGTTCAAGTCCCCCTAGCCATCCAGCCATGGCCAGGGCCCGGCTGTTGCTGAACAGCCGTAATCCCGGTACCGGTTGGTTGTCTTCAACCGCATCGGGAAGTGGCAACAGACCACTGAACCCCATCGGCCATTCACTGGCTTCTCTCAGCAGTTGCGCGGGCAGGGCAGCCCAGGACCAGGCATCGCCCTGAACTTCTTCCGGCAGCGGAACCGCTGGAGTGGTCACCGATGCAGGCGGTGGGGCCAGAGGCCCGGCCATGAAGCCCTCCTCCTGGGGGTACACCTCTTGCTCCCGCTGTTGCAACCAGTCCAGTAGTGCGTAGGTACGGCGACTGGAGATCATTTCAAGATCAAGCTCTGCGGCAGCCCTCTGGACCATCGTTCGCATCGAGCTTCGCCAGCAGCGCAGTCGCCGTGGCGCCACCAACCCAGATTCGAGGGCTGCTTCGCGCGCTTCCTTGAGGGCAGAAGACAACCAGAGGGAGTTGACATCGCTGGAGGGACAGCGTTTGGCGAAGCGAAACGGTTCCTCGGGGGCCTCGGCATTCGGGGTGGCTGTGATCAGCAGTTCCCAGCGTTTGCGGCCATCGGATTCAAGAATCGGCCTTGAGTAGAAGTCGAGCTCCCAGTCCGTTCCAAGAGAAGCTGCCGAGTTGGCTGCGGCGGTTGTCATCCGGCGTCCTGTTCCTGCTGCTTGAGGACGCTCTGGGCCCGCTTGGCCCGGTCTGCTGCTTCAGACATCACCTTGGATTTTTCCGCCAGCAGTTCGCCGGGAGGTCCTTCCAGGAGTGCGGTGTTCAGACCGATGCGGCCGCGGCCAGGATCCAGTTCAGTGATAAGAGCCTGAACACGCTCGCCTTCGTCGAACACTTCCCGAATGGAACGAAGGCTGCCATTGGTGATGGCCGATTGATGCAGAAGTCCGCTGATCCCGCCTAGATCGATGAACAGGCCGTAGGGCTTGACGGCTGCCACCTGGCCTTCAACCAACTGACCAACCTCCAGATCCTGGAAGCGGGCCGCAACGGCAGCCCGCTTCTCAGACAGAACCAACTTCCGGGTTTCGGAATTGACCTCGAGAAATGCAACGCCGACGGTCTTACCCACCAGCTCCTGGTGATTTTCGCCCTGTTGAAGCTGGGATCGGGGGATGAAGCCTCGGAGGCCCTCCAGATCACAAGTCACCCCACCACGGTTAAAACCGCTGATGATTACCTGAACAACTTTGCCGTCTTTTTCGAGCTGTTTCACCTTGTCCCAGCTTTTGCGCAGCTCAAGGGCACGACAGCTGATGGTGACCATGCCATCAGCGTTTTGCTCCCGTGTCACCAGCACGTACACCTTCTGCCCCTTGGGGAAGCGCTCCCGCAGGTTGGTGACGACACCAAGGCCGGCTTCGCTCTTGGGCATGAAGCCAGGAGCTTTGCCACCGATATCGACGTAAATACCATCGCTTTCGAGTGCAATCACAGTCCCCTGGATCACCTCACCCGTGGTCCCTACAGGAGCGTTGGCATCCAGGGCGGCAAGGAAAGCCTCTTCGTCGAAATCGAAATCGTCGACGCTGCGGCTCTGGGTGGGCTCATTCCGTCGAGGTTTGTCATCGGGTGATCCCAGAAGATCGGCCATGGTCATGCCTTCCATGGCACCCATGTCGAACCGCTCGTCATCACTGGATACGCCCTCGCCCGGACGGGATTTCGGTGGCCCTGTCAAACCCGCCCGTTCCTCTAACAACCGGGCTTTTTCGGCGGCGGCTTCAGCGGCCGCTCGCGCTTCGGCAGCTTCTCGTTCGAGAGTTTGCTGCTCCTCCCGGCGATTGATTTTCATCACCTGCAGCGGCTGTTGTGATGCCGGTCGCGCGGGTTTGGGGCGATTGGGCTGCGGACTGCCTGCTGCGGCCATGGACCAGGGGTCATCGATCGGTCATTCTGACAGCCAGAGACGGGTTTCGATCAGCTCTAAGCATGCCGTTGGATTCCACTCGCCGTTGTTTCAATGAGCTGAGCTGGCCGCAGGTGGAGCAGGCCGTTGCGATCGATCGAGCCACGCTTGTCTGGCCCTTCGGCGCCTGTGAACAGCACGGTCCGCATCTGCCGCTCGCCACCGATGCGTTGTTTGCCGATCGATTGCTGGATGCAGTCCTGGAAAAGCTGCCCCCTGAGTCACCTATCTGGCGACTGCCAGTTCAGGCCATCGGCTTCTCCCCTGAGCATGTTGGTTTCTCGGGCACCCTCAGCTTTTCGTCCAGATTGTTGATTTCCATGGTGGTGGAGCTGGGTGAGCAGCTCGCTTCCATGGGCTGGAAGCGATTGGTCTTGTTCAACGCCCATGGCGGACAGATCGCTCTTCTTCAGGTGGCTGCTCGTGAGTTGCGCAAGCGTTGTCCATCTCTGTCGGTGCTTCCCTGTTTCCTTTGGAGTGGGGTGGAGGGTCTGACGTCGCTGATCGCCGAGCCGGAACTCTCCGATGGATTGCATGCGGGTCTGGCGGAAACGTCACTGATGCTGCGTCTGGCCCCTTCACTGGTGAGTGAATCTCGGCCCGCCGATGGCCTCAAGACGTCCTTCCCATCGCATCAAGCCCCGCCAGGCTGGAGTCTTGAAGGTGCTGCACCATGTGCCTGGCTCACGTCCGATGTTTCATCCAGTGGTGTCATCGGTAACAGTCGTGGTGCGTCAGAAGAACTCGGTGCTGCCCTTGAGACGCTGCTGATTCGGCACTGGATCCAGATGCTGCAGAGCCTTGTGGACAGCGATTGGCCACCGCGTTCAGCAGCAGCCTTGGGGTCGTCCGGGTCCTGAACTGAGAACCCCATCGTTCACGAGAGAAGCAAGGCTGGTTATTCTCTGTCCCACTGAAAGTGGTGGACCACGTCCTATGACGACCCTCAATGCACCTGAGGCAACGGCGGTGGAGGGCATGGACGCGCTGCCGGATTTCACCACAGATGCGTACAAAGACGCTTACAGCCGAATCAACGCGATCGTGATCGAGGGCGAGATCGAAGCCCATGACAACTACATCTCTCTGGGAACTCTGATCCCCGAGCACAAGGATGAGCTGGCCAAGCTTGCTCGAATGGAGATGAAACACGCAAAGGGATTTACCTCGTGTGGACGCAATCTGGGCGTCCAGGCGGATATGCCTTTCGCCAAAGATTTCTTCGGCCCTCTTCACGGCAATTTCCAGACGGCCTTGCAAGAAGGCAAGGTTGTCACTTGTCTGCTGATCCAGGCCCTTCTCATCGAAGCCTTCGCGATCTCCGCTTATCACATCTACATCCCTGTCTCAGATCCATTTGCCCGCAAGATCACTGAGGGTGTGGTGAAGGATGAGTACCTACACCTGAACTACGGGCAGGAGTGGCTCAAGGCCAATTTCGAATCCAGCAAGGAAGAACTCTTCCAGGCCAACAAGGCCAATCTGCCCCTCATTCGCTCGATGCTGGAACAAGTCGCTTCGGATGCGGCTGTTCTCCACATGGAAAAAGAAGACCTGATCGAAGATTTCCTCATCGCCTATCAGGAAGCACTCGACGAAATTGGTTTCACGTCGCGCGAAAAGGCTCGGATGGCAGCTGCAGCTCTGGCCGGCTGAGCAAAAATCTGAGGCGTTTAAGCCGGTTTGATCAAAGTCACCCCCTGTCCAGAATCTCCCGCGTGGGAGCATGGACAGTAGGGGTTGCCCCCATGGTGATTTACAAGCGCTAAATGTTTGGTCTGATCGGGCACTCAACGAGTTTCGATGCTGCCCGTCGCAAGGCGTTGGAACTGGGCTTTGACCACATCGCAGATGGTGATCTGGATGTCTGGTGCAGCGCGCCACCTCAGCTTGTGGAGCATGTCGAGATCACCAGTCCTGCGGGACCAACAATCAAGGGTGCCTATATCGACTCCTGCTTTGTGCCGGAGATGTTGGGACGGTTCAAAACGGCCCGTCGCAAGGTGCTCAATGCAATGGAACTCGCGCAGAAGAAGGGCATCAACATCACTGCCCTCGGGGGGTTCACCTCGATCATTTTCGAGAATTTCAACCTTCTCCAGCACCAAACGATCCGCAGCACGACGTTGGAATGGGAGCGGTTCACGACTGGAAACACCCATACCGCATGGGTGATCGCGCGTCAGGTTGAGAACAACGCTCCTGCACTTGGCATTGATCTCAAAACGGCCAAGGTTGCAGTGGTTGGTGCCACCGGAGACATCGGCAGTGCCGTATGCCGCTGGCTGTCGATGCGCACGGGTGTCGGTGAACTGCTCCTGGTCGCCCGTCGTCAGCAACCGCTGCTCGACTTGCAGACCGAGCTCGGTGGTGGGCGCATCCTGTCCCTTGAGGAGGCTTTGCCTGAAGCCGATGTGGTGGTATGGGTTGCAAGCATGCCCAAAACACTTGAGATCGAGCCCTCAAGCCTTCGCCAGCCCTGTCTGATGATTGATGGGGGGTATCCCAAAAACCTGGACACCAAGGTGGCCGGAAATGGCATTCACGTTCTGAAGGGAGGCATCGTTGAGTTCTGCCGCGACATCGGCTGGACGATGATGCAGCTCGCTGAGATGGAGAAGCCCCAGCGTCAGATGTTTGCCTGCTTCGCGGAAGCGATGCTTCTGGAATTCGAGCGCTGCCACACGAACTTCAGCTGGGGTCGCAACAACATCACCCTGGAGAAGATGGATTTCATCGGTGCAGCCTCGGTACGCCATGGTTTTTCCACGTTGAACATCAGCCCCTCCCTGCAGATCTCCATCGCCTGAATTCCACGTCATGCCCCGTCGCCCTCTGCTCGAATTCGAGAAGCCACTGGTTGAGCTAGAGCAGCAGATCGAGCAGATCCGCCAGCTTGCAAGGGATTCCGAGGTTGATGTCACCCAGCAGCTGCATCAGCTGGAATCACTGGCGGCAAGACGTCGTCATGAGATTTTTCAGAATCTGACGCCTGCTCAGAAGATTCAGGTTGCTCGGCACCCCCATCGCCCCAGCACGTTGGATTTCATCCAGATGTTCTGTGAGGACTGGATTGAGCTCCATGGCGATCGCCGCGGTAACGATGATCAGGCCCTGATCGGAGGAGTCGGACGCCTTGGTGACCAGCCAGTGATGCTCATCGGGCATCAGAAGGGGCGTGACACAAAGGAAAATGTGGCCCGCAATTTCGGGATGGCAACTCCAGGTGGGTACAGAAAGGCGATGCGTCTGATGGACCATGCCGATCGTTTTCGTCTTCCCATCCTGAGTTTCATCGATACGCCCGGAGCCTATGCAGGGCTGCAGGCTGAGGAGCAGGGGCAGGGCGAAGCCATTGCCGTGAATCTGCGCGAAATGTTCCGGCTGAGAGTGCCGGTGATTGCCACAGTGATCGGTGAGGGCGGTTCAGGTGGAGCCCTCGGGATCGGGGTTGCGGATCGCCTGTTGATGTTCGAGCACAGCGTTTACACCGTTGCAAGCCCTGAGGCCTGCGCTTCGATTCTCTGGCGCGATGCGGCCAAGGCTCCGGATGCTGCTGCTGCACTGCGGATCACGGGCTCGGATCTGATCGAACTCGGTGTGGTGGATGAAGTGTTGCCGGAGCCGGCGGGTGGTAACAACTGGGCACCCCTGGAGGCTGGGCAAACGCTCAAGGCGGCATTGGAAAAACATCTGTCGCAGCTGCTCGAATGTTCAGAACAGGATCTGCGTGATGCTCGCTACCAAAAGTTCCGAACAATGGGCCGCTACCTAGAAGATTCTTCACAGGTTCCAGGGCGTGCCGCTTAAACTGTTGTGGTTTGCAAATAAGGCTTGCCAACGGCTCTGATCACAGGCGCGAGTCGAGGTATCGGACGACGAACCGCTGAGCTGCTTTCAGTCAGGGGCTGGAACCTGATGTTGATTGCCCGCAGCGGGGATGAGTTGGAGGATCTTGCTCAATCCTGCAGAGGTTCTGGTGTTGAGGTTGCTTGTCAGCGACTTGATCTAACCAATCCCGACTCGATCGCACCCGGAGTTGCAGCATTACTGCAGCAAGGGGAGCCTCCATCGGTGTTGATCAACAACGCCGGCGCCGCCTACACCGGTGATCTTCTGGGCATGCCCTTGAGCCGTTGGCAATGGTTGCTGCAGCTCAACCTGACCAGTGTTTTTCAGGTCTGCGCTGCAGTGGTTCCAGCCATGCGAAACGGGGGTGGGTTGGTGATTAACATCAGCAGCCACGCCGCTCGCAACGCCTTCCCGCAATGGGGGGCCTACTGCGTCACCAAAGCAGCTCTGGCCAGCCTCACCCGTTGTCTTGCAGAAGAGGAGCGTGGAAACGGAATCCGCGCTTGCACCCTCACCCTGGGTGCTGTCAATACTCCGCTGTGGGACGCGGAATCCGTACAAAGCGATTTCGATCGTCATGCCATGCTTTCTGTCGATCAGGCGGCTGAAGCACTGGTGAACCTGGTGGAACAACCCTCCAATCAGGTCATTGAAGATTTAACCCTTATGCCGTCCACCGGCGCCTTTTAAACGAACAGTTATGACCACCACCGTCCCTTTCGTTTCCACCGGTGCTGCCTTCGGCGGCAAAAAACTGAGTCCCAAGGTCTCGGCCAGGATCAGAGAACGTCTGATTGCGTCTGGACATTCGTTTTTGGCGAACGACAATATCGCCGACTTCATCGAACCGGGTGAGCTGCCTGAGCTTCAGGACGAGGTGGCAGACAAATTTCGCGAGCTGCTGCGCAGCCTTGTGATCGATATCGATAATGACCACAACACCCATGAGACGGCTGAGCGCGTCGCAAAGATGTACCTCCAGGAGGTGTTTAAGGGGCGCTACCACCAGCAGCCCAAGGTGGCCAGTTTCCCCAACGTGAAGAAGCTGGATGAGATCTACACCGTTGGACCGATCACGGTGCGTTCCGCTTGCTCACATCACTTTGTGCCGATCATGGGCAACTGCTGGATCGGGATCAAACCTGGTTCACGCGTTATCGGATTGTCCAAATTCACCCGTGTTGCTGACTGGGTGTTTTCGAGACCCCACATCCAGGAAGAAGCGGTGATGATCCTTGCTGATGAAATTGAAAAGCTCTGCGAGCCTCAGGGTCTTGGGATCATCGTGAAGGCTCAGCATTACTGCATGAAGTGGCGGGGCGTGAAGGAGCCCCAGACCAGCATGATCAACTCCGTTGTTCGCGGTGATTTCCGCCACGATCCCAGCCTGAAGCAGGAGTTCTTTGAGCTCATCCGTCAGCAAGAATCTCTGCTGAGCTCCTGATCGCTTCCACCAGAGCTGTCACCTTGTTCAGATCCTTCCAGCCTGGTCGGATTTCCAGTCGGCTTGAAGCATCCATGCCGTGAGGTTTGACTTGCGCCATTAATTCAGGAATCCATTCCGCGCTCACGCCCCCCGCCATCCACCAAGGCAGGGGGAGATCCGCTTCAGCAAGCCAGTCGAGAGGAAGACGATGCCCCGTGCCACCAAGCTGATCGGGATTCCAGGCATCCAGCAGCAACGCATGAACCGCATCGATGTAGGACTCAACGCTGTGGAGCTGATCTGGACTTCTAAGCCGCAGAGCTTTCCAAAACCTGGTTTCGGGATGTCTTTGACGCAGGTTCAGGCAGGTTTCGGGGGATTCATCGCCATGGAGCTGCACCACCGTCGGTGTTCCAACACCAGACAGGCCTTTGCTGATGGTGCCCTCGTTTGCGTTCGCGACAACCCAGACACGCTGCAATTGCGGTGCCTGTTGCTCCAAACATTCAAATAGTGCCCTTCGGGGCGCATCAGCCAGGTATCTCGGTGTGTCAGGTACACCGATCACACCGATCGCATCAGCACCGAGTTTTGCAATGGCCAGGGCCTGGCCAAGATCGGTGAGACCACAAATCTTCAGGGCTGGCATGGTTCGGTGATCGGCCAATGGCTGCAGGGATCGGTCTCCCTAGGATCCTCGAAAACATGCCCCTGTGGCGAGGACGTGACTGCGGCTATGGGAGATGGCTGGACGGTTCTGACCTTTCGGGGTGTTCCGCTGCGGATCCAGCCCAGCTGGCTGTTTTCATTGGCGATTTTCACGGTCCTCTTTCAGGGCAGGTACTCCGTGGACATGTCGCCGGAGCTCTCGGTTCCGCTCAGCTGGGCTCTGGCCCTGGCGACGGCCTTGCTCCTCTTCGCTTCGGTGCTTCTGCATGAACTCGGTCATGCCTTGATGGCAGTTCGCGAGGGAGTGAAAGTACTCAGCATCACCTTGTTTCACCTCGGTGGCATTGCACGGGTGGAGAAGGACTGCGACACGGCGATGGGAAGCCTTCGAATTGCGGCGGCAGGCCCGCTGGTGAGTCTCCTGCTGGCGCTTGCACTGCTCATGGCCGCAAGCCCTTCCACTCAGATCAGTCCTGTCCTGCCGATGCTCTGCACGCAGATCGGCCTGCTCAATCTGATGCTGGGCCTGTTCAACCTGCTTCCGGGCTTGCCGCTGGATGGAGGCTTGATCCTGAAAGCTCTCGTATGGAAGTTCAGTGGTTCCCAGCAACGTGGCGTTCAGGTGGCTTCGGCTTCAGGCCGCGCTCTCGCCACGTTGATGATTCTTCTCGGTGGAGTGTTGTTGTTTCAGGGTGGCGGATTCAACGGTCTGATGCTGATGCTGATCGGTTGGTTCGGGCTTGGAGCCAACCGCAGTCAGACCCAGATGCTCATGTTGCAGAAGGTGCTTAAAGACACGCGGGTCGCTGATGCAGCCGGTCGTCGATTCCGAGTGCTGGAATCTGATCAGACTCTGAGAAGACTCAGTCAGCTTCGGCTCCAGGACAATGAAAACCAGCGTGGAGCTGACTGGGTGTTGGTCTGCCACGGTGGTCGCTGGTTGGGTTGGGTCGACGACCGTCCTCTTCGGGATCTACCCGTTCAGCATTGGGATGACCACCGCATCGGCGATCATCTGCAACCCCTTTCCATCCTCTCTTCGATCGAGGACAAGGCTCCCTTGTGGCAGGCCGTGCTGGCTCTTGAAGAGTCGGAACATGGACGGCTGCTGGTTCTCAGCCCAGCTGGACTGCCAAGCGGAACGATCGACCGCATGGATCTTGGCGAGGCCGTTCTGAAGCAATTGGGGGTGCGGCTTCCGGCGCCGATCCTCGAAGAGGCGCGCAAGCGCAATAACTACCCCTTGGGATTGGTCGTGCTCCCTCAGATCGTGGGTTCCATGGAGGTCAGCTCCGGCTCTTCCGCCAGTGACGCCTCCAGCGCCTGAAGTTCCCCTCGATTGAGTGGCTGTTCTCGCCAGCACAGGTCGGGCCAGCTTCCCTTGAATGCCTCCACAAGGGTCGTTTCCAGCTTGTGGGGCTCGAGTTCTGCCGGTGGTGGAGCAGGTGATCCAAACAGCGTTTGCCACAAAGCCTGTGGCGGATCCAGCAGGATCTCGCCGTGCTGCAAGAGACGCCCATGCAGCCAGCGTTGTGCACTGCCGACGCGTTTGATGCCCTGCGAATCAACAAGGTCGGCAGCCGTGCAGCTTGAAAAGCAGTTCGCCTCGTTCAGTCCCGCCGGCTCATCGCCGAAGTGCAGGGGCATCCCAAGGGCTGCAAACCCATGGATGAGCCACTGACAGGCCTGCCGATAGGCCTCACGGCGGCGGCGCGGTGCTGACGGCCAGATCAGGGCATAGGTGAGTCCACCGGCATGCAGCACAGCCTGACCACCGCTGGGTCTTCGGACCAGTCCGATCTGGTTGCTCCGCGCCAGATCGGTCCAGTGTTCAGGCCAGCCCCGCTGATGTCGACCCAGCGACAACCAGGGACCATCCCAGCGGTAGAAACGCAGAACAGGGGTATGAATCGTCTGCTCCAGCAGAAGACGGTCCAGCACCATCTGGGTGCGCCCATCGCTCGTGAAACTAGGCAAAAGTCGTCCCCAGGTTGCAGTGGTCGGCATGCTGGTGTTCCTGCGCGAGTGGTTGCGGTGCTGCCCTGGTGGGATATTCCTCTGCTGATCGGACTCGGTTTGTTCGCCGGCGGACTCGCCGGTCTTCTGGGAATCGGGGGCGGTTTGATTTTCGCGCCCCTGCTGCTCTGGCTGAATCTTCCGCCCCATCAAGCCCTGGCCACCAGCAGCTTCGCCATCGTCCCCACGGCTCTAGCCGGTCTTGTGGCCCATCTCCGCAGCGGTTCGTTGCCGTTGCGATCCAGCGTCGTCATCGGAGGGGCCGCGTTTGGTTCGGCCTTGCTGTTCGGCGGCCTGGCTGGACTGGTCTCCGGTTGGATTCTGCTGGCCATGCAAACACTGATCTATGTGGTGTTGGCCTTTGTCGTTCGCGATCGGCCCGCCTCAGAGGAGTCTGCTGAGCAATGTGAAGATCAGGCCATTGGTTGGCTGGGGGGTGTGGGTTGTATCGCTGGATGGACCGCGGGCATGCTCGGCCTGGGTGGCGGGTTGGTGATGGTGCCGCTGATGAGCGGACCGCTCGGTTTGCCGATCCATCGCGCCGTGCGTCTGAGCACTGTGGCAGTCTTCTGCTCCGCCACCGCCGCGTCGCTGCAGTTCCTGCATGAAAGCCGCGAAGTTCCTTTCATGGGGTTGCTGCTTGGTGGGGTGGCGGCGATCGCGGCCCAGTCGACGGCCAGTCGACTGGATCAGTTCGATGCCACGCTGCTGGTGCGTCTGCTGCGAGGGTTGGCCATTGTGCTGGCGATCGATAGCTGCCGCCGTGCTCTCCATCTGCTGATGGCTTGAACCATCAATTCAGCAGGTTCCAGAAATTTTCATCCAGCTCGTAGCCAAGGGCGGTGGCCATCTGTGAGAGGTTCCCCCGCATCGATCGTCCCAGCGTTGAGCTGCAGAGATCGTCAAGTTGCATCATTCGGTGGGTGATCCACAACTCCAGGGCCTGAGGTTCGAAACGCAGTCCCTCACTGCGGCTGAAGCTGTGGGGAACCACCATGGCCACATGGCGGATCAGGCTGCCCCGGTCGCGCTCCAGCAGCAGCGGCAACCACGGAAAGCGGGCATCGGCTCGCAGCGCCCAGAGGCGTGGTTCCGGGCATTCCGCCAGCTCCCTTGGATCTGTCGCCTCTCTGGGCCAGTCGAAATTCAGCTCGAGAACAGGCCCTTGCTCCAGCAGCTCCGCCAGGGGACGACTGCTCCAGACCTCTAGGGGAGAGAGGTCGAGACGCCGGATCATCGCGGCATTGATCTGGACCGGTTCCATCGAGTGGTGTGACAGGCCTTTGCGAATGATGGCCCGTAGCCATCCTTATGGAGAAGAATGGAACCGATTGGTTCTTTTGCTTCATGAGCACTGCCCTAACCACGCCAGAAATCTTCATTGCCCTTGTGGTGGCTGCCCATGCCGCTGTTCTGGCCCTGCGTCTTTCGATCAGTCTTTACGAGGCTTGATTGCAATCAGGGGTGACGTGCGTCTTGGCAGCGGCTGTTCGCTGCGTTACAAGCGGACATCTGATCCCTTGCGTTGACGGCGTCTTCAGCTCGCTCCTTCCATCCAGTTGAACCGCGGCAGGAGAAGAACCCGTCGCCTCGATCGGTTGAATCCGTCACGGCGGTTGATCGTGCTGCACTGATCCAGCGGAAACTCGATCGTCAGGAACTTCACTGCAGCCTGATCGCTCTTGGAGCAAAGGTCGGCCTCATCCTGCTGGGTTGTGTCAGCGTCGTTCGTCTATCGGTGGCCTATCAGGAGAGACTTGAACGCCACGATGAGATCGCGGCAGTTGTGGCTGTGGAAACCGCGAAGCTCGAATCGCTCCAGTCGGGTTTTGATCGACTGTTCACCCTCGGGGGTGAACAGCGATTGCTCGAAAACCAAGATCAATGGATCGCGCCCAACCGTCTCCGAGTTGTTTGGCGTTGAGATTCATCAATGCCTTCCATGGGAAGGAGCCTTGACAACGGCAGACTGAAATCTTGCTTTGCCCCTTGTGATGACTGGTAATCCCGGCACTGTTCTGATTACTGGCACCACATCGGGGGTCGGCCTCAATGCAGCCAAGGCGCTTGTGAATCGTGGCTGGACCGTGATCACTGCAAATCGCAGTCCCCAGAGGGCGGCAGCTGCGGCAGATGAGCTTGATCTACCCAAACAGCGCCTCCAGCACGTGCTGATGGATCTGGGTGATTTGGACAGCATTCGGAAGGCTGTGGCAACGCTCCCTGATCGCCTCGATGTCTGCGTCTGCAATGCCGCTGTCTACAAGCCAAAACTGAAACAGCCTGAGCGTTCTCCTCAGGGCTTCGAAATCTCCATGGCTACAAACCACCTTGGCCATTTCCTTTTGGTGCACTTGCTGCTGGAGCGTCTCAAGGCCTCTAGCCATCCCGCAAGGCGTGTAGTGATTTTAGGTACTGTGACGGCCAATTCCAAGGAGCTGGGGGGGCGGATCCCGATACCTGCTCCAGCGGATCTGGGGGATCTCACCGGCTTCGAAGCTGGGTTTAAGCAACCGCTGACGATGGCCAACGGCAAACGGTTCAAGCCCGGGAAGGCCTACAAAGACAGCAAACTCTGCAACATGATCACAACTCAGGAGCTTCACCGTCGTCTGCATGCTGAGACGGGAATCACCTTCAGTTCGCTCTACCCGGGATGTGTGGCGGACACGCCCCTATTTCGCAACACGCCGAGAGTGTTCAGGAAGATCTTCCCCTGGTTCCAGAAGAACATCACCGGCGGCTACGTCTCGCAGGCGGTGGCAGGGGAACGGGTCGCTGATGTTGTGGCCAACCCGGAGTTCGCCCAATCGGGCGTGCACTGGAGCTGGGGCAACCGCCAGAAAAAAAATGGGCAGCAGTTCAGCCAGGAGCTGTCTGAACAAGCCACCGATCCGGTCACGGCCCGTCGGGTCTGGGAGCTGTCGAGGCAGCTGGTGGGGATCTGATTCAGTCGAACCCCAGCAGGTCAAAGATCTCTCGATCTTTCAGTGAAACGGCTTCCAGGGGCTCCACGTTGTCCAGCATGTTTTGGGCTAATCGCAGGTATTCGTTGCGTACGGCCTGAACCGCTTCATCGTCATCATCCATTTCGAAGATGGTGCACTTTTTCAGCCGTGATCGACGGATGGCATCCACATCTCGGAAATGGGCCATGGTCCGCAGTCCGGTGCGGGCATTGAACTTGTCGATCTGATCGGTATCTGCGGATCGGTTCGCCACAACGCCGCCAAGACGAACTTTGTAGTTTTTGGCCTTGGCCTGGATCGCCTGAACGATTCGATTCATCGCAAAAATCGAATCGAAATCGTTGGCGGTCACGATCAGGCAGTAATTGGCGTGCTGAAGGGGCGCTGCGAAGCCGCCGCAAACCACATCCCCCAGGACGTCAAAGATCACCACGTCGGTGTCTTCCAGGAGGTGGTGTTCCTTCAGCAGCTTCACCGTCTGTCCGGTGACGTAGCCGCCGCAGCCCGTGCCTGCTGGTGGCCCTCCGCTTTCCACGCACTGCACACCGTTGAAGCCGGTGAAGACGAAATCGTCCGGGCGGAGCTCCTCGCTGTGAAAATCAACCTCCTCCAGGATGTCGATCACCGTTGGCACCATCGTGTGGGTGAGAGTGAAGGTGCTGTCGTGCTTGGGGTCGCAGCCGATCTGCAGAACCCGCTTCCCCAATTTTGAAAAGGCGGCCGAAAGGTTCGATGAGGTGGTGGATTTACCGATGCCACCTTTGCCATAGACAGCGATGACAAGGGTTTCCTCCTCGATATTCATGGCTGGGTCCTGATGGACCTGCACACTGCCTTCGCCATCTGCCGGCCGGGTCAGAGTCGTGGTCATGCCGTGACGTTCATGGGGAAGTCTTTTTCATTCAACAGCAGCCGATGTTCAAGGAGCGGATTTCACCGGGAATCGATAGATCTGCTCCCGCTGACATTAGCCAAGCAGCACATTTCTTTGCATTAATTAAAAATAATTGAGTGCAAATGCTCATGCTTTGTAGTGGGCTTTTGCGTCATAGAGCGTTTCGCTGCTGATCTCTCGGCAGCCCACTTCTCTGGCGTAGGCCTCGGCATTTCGCCGAACCTTTCCTCTGACGAAGAAGGGGATCTTGTTCAGCTCGGCTTCACCGTCGGCGGTCCAGATCAGATCCGATTCACTGGGTGTGCTTTCGGATGTTGTGGCCTGCTCTGATCCCATGCCGGTTCCACCGGCCTGCCCCAGATGGCTCTGATGCCCATCCACAAATTCGAAGTCGTGGCGGAACATGCCGATCAGGTGCTCCTCCAGCCCCATCATCAGTGGGTGAACCCAGGAGTCGAAGATCACATTGGCTCCCTCCCAACCCATCTGGGGGCTAGTGCGCGCCGGAACGTCCTGAACGTGCATCGGTGTACTGATCACGGCACAGGGAAGGCCCAGGCGTTTGGCGCTGTGGCGCTCCATCTGAGTGCCCAGCACCAGTTCAGGAGAGGCGTCAGCCATCGCGGCCTCCACGGCCAGATAGTCGTCGCTGATCAGCGCTTCAAGCCCAAGCTCCCGTGCGGCAGCCCGCATCGGTCGCGCCATTTCCCTGCTGTAGGTGCCGAGCCCCACCACGGTGAATCCCAGTTCTTCACTGCAGATGCGGGCTGCTGCAATCGCGTGGGTGCCATCGCCGAAAATGAACACCCGCTTGCCGGTGAGATAGGTGGAGTCCACCGATTCCGAGTACCAAGGAAGTCGCGAGCGGCGATAGCCCTCCTCTTCCGAGGGAGGAGTCATCCCCAGGAGTCCATGCAGCTCGACAAGAAAGTCGTGGGTGGCGCCCACCCCGATCGGCACGGTGCGGGTGAAGGGCATTCCGAAGGTTCGCTCCAGCCAGCTGCAGCCGGATTCGGCGACTTCGGGATACAGGCAAACATTCAGGTCTGCCTGCGGCAGTCGGCGGATGTCGCCGACGCCCGCCCCCAGAGGAGCCACCACGCCAACATCAATGCCATGCATGGTGAGCAGTTTTTGTATTTCCAGCACGTCATCGCGGCATCGGAAGCCAAGCAGGGAGGGACCCAGCAGGTTCACGCGGGGGCGGCGTCCCTGGTTCTGCCAGGCAGTCGGATCATGACTTGCTTTTTCGGGGGCCTGACTGCGCAGCAGCCCACGCAGCACTTGGTAAAAAGTTTCTGATGCTCCCCAGTTCTCCTTCTTGCTGTAAGCCGGAAGCTCAAGGCTCACCACGGGGATCGGCAGATCCATCCCCTGGGCCAGGGCTCCTGGCTGGTCCTGGATGAGTTCCGCTGTGCAGCTTTCTCCCACCAGCAGCGCCTCCGGCTGAAACCGGTCCACCGCTTCCCGCACATGACGCTTGACCAGTTCGGCGGTGTCGCCTCCCAGGTCCCGCGCCTGGAATGTGGTGTAGGTGACAGGAGGCCGCTTGCCCCGCCGCTCGATCATCGTGAACAGCAGATCGGCGTAGGTGTCTCCCTGGGGAGCATGCAGCACGTAGTGAACCCCCTCCATTGAGGCGGCGATCCGCATTGCGCCCACGTGGGGAGGGCCTTCGTAGGTCCAGAGGGTCAGCTCCATCGGATCAGTTGTGGATGGGGTGTACGGAGCCCGCTGGGTGCAGGGCCGGTTGAATCAATTGGCGTCGTCGAAGCGGCCTGGAAAACAGTTCCGCCAGATCCCCTGCCTGGTCGATGCCATGGATGGGACTGAAGACCAGCTCGATCGACCACTTGGTCGTGATGCCTTCCGCTTCCAGGGGATTGGCTAATCCCATGCCGCAAACCACCAGATCGGGCTGGCTGCTGCGCACGCGATCGAGCTGCTGCTCCACGTGCTGACCTTCCATCACCGCCGTGCCCACCGGAAGGAGGGCCAGTTCTTCACTCATCTGTTCCCGGTTCAGGTAAGGCGTACCCACCTCCACCAGCTCCATGCCGCACTCCCTCTGAAGAAAGCGCGCCAGGGGTAGTTCGAGCTGGGACTCCGGCAATAAAAAAATGCGTTTGCCCGCCAACACCTTGCGGTGGGGTTCCAGAGCCTTGGAAGCGCGTTCCATCAAGGGGGCAAGCACGTCTGCGACGGTGTCGGATGGCACCTGGAAATCGTCTGCGGCAGCGGCCATCCAGGCCCGACTCCCCTCCGCCCCCAGTGGGAAGGGTGCCTTGAGGATTTTTGCGCCCCGATCCTTGAGCAGGCGTGCGGTTTCGGTGAGATAAGGCTGCGTCAGCAGAACCGTGGTGCCCGGCCCCAGGGCTGGTAAGTCCGTCGACTGACGCGGCGGCAAGCTGCGAACGCAATGGATACCGAGTCGATCGAATAGGTTAACCAGGCGGTCCTCGACGGCATCGGCAAGGGTCCCTACCAGTAGCAGCTGGCGTTCGTCGCTGGAAGGCAACATGGGCACCAGGGCTGCCAGGGCTCCGTCTTCCCCCTGCGTGAAGGTGGTTTCGATGCCGCTGCCCGAATAATTCACCACGCGTACCTGACCCTGTAACTCCTCATTGAGCCGTTCAGCCGCGCGGGCCAGATCCAGCTTGATCACCTCGCTGGGGCAGGAGCCCACCAGGAACAGGGTTTTAATCTCGGGCCGCCGTTGCAGCAGTTCGCGGGCGACCCGGTCGAGTTCCTCCTGGGCATCGGCCAGGCCGGCGAGATCTCGTTCGTTGAGAATGGCAGTGCCGAAGCGGGGCTCGGCAAAGATCATCACACCGGCAGCGCTCTGGATCAGATGGGCGCAGGTACGGGATCCAACGACGAGAAAAAAGGCATCCGGCATGCGGCGATGCAGCCACACGATGGAGGTGAGACCGCAGAACACCTCTCGAGGTCCCGATTCCTTCAGAAGGGTGGGCCCGGCCATCAAGCCTCCGAGGCAAGATCAGGCCTCACCCTGCACAAAATTCAGCTTTGATCGCTGGCTGCGACTGAAACTCTTTGGGATCGGCTGTTGAAGTGTGAGTTCAGAGGCAGTGTTCAAAGGCGGCGGCGGAACCCGTCATAGCGATCGTTCTCATCCCTTCTGCTCAGACGCCAGACATTGCGGCTGACGCGGCGGGCCACCAAGCCTCCCCGTTCCACCTTCTCCGTGCCCGGCCGTGCTCCCAGCAGCAAGCTGACTTCAGCGGTGCTCAGAGGTGCTCCGGTTTCAATCGCCAGAGAGGTGAGTTCCAAGCGCTGACGCAGCTGACGCAGACGATCGGCATTGGCGTTCCCCGGGCTTTCCAGCCAGGGCAAATCCACCTGGCCGTCCTGAGCCAGGCGCTGCATCAGCCCAAAGCTGACCATCCCAAGGGCCTGATCTGCATTCAGATCGATTGCTTTCACAGCGGATTGATCAGGGATCGCCATGGCCCATCGGTGCGGTTGTGCGGACGGTATCGGCTGCTCTGAGAGACGCAAGACCAAGGCCGAGAACTGTTCATTCGTCGGTTGAGCGAGAAATCGTCCGGTACACTCCCGCCCATGACCCGTTTTGCCGGCCTCGAAGCCCAGGAGCGGCGACGCGGCGGAAGAGCTCTCGTCACCGGCACTGAAGTGACCCCCCAGCAGGGGGGAGCCAGTTGTGTGGTCACCACCGATTCCGAATCACCCCGGCTGCAGCGGCAGAACAGTCATGTTCAGTCGATCGAACTGAGAACGCACGTTTTCATCGATTCGCTTCAGCCGCAGTTGGCGGCCTACATGGGTTCGGTGAGTCAGGGCTTCCTGCCCATCCCCGGTGATGCCTGTCTCTGGATGGAGGTTTCTCCAGGAATGGCGGTTCACCGGGTCACCGACATTGCCTTGAAGGCCAGCAATGTGCGGCTCGGCCAGATGGTTGTGGAGAGAGCCTTCGGCTCGATGGCGCTGTACCACCGCGACCAGAGCACCGTGCTCCACTCCGGTGATGTGGTGCTGGAGGCCATTGGAAGTTCCATTGATCAGCGCACTCCTGCGGACGTGAGCTGGACGGAAGTGATCCGTGCGATAACCCCCGACCATGCCGTTCTTATTAACCGACTGAATCGCCGTGGTTCGATGATTGAGGCTGGGATGAGCATGTTCATCCTTGAAACCGAACCAGCCGGTTATGTGCTGATTGCGGCCAATGAAGCCGAAAAATCATCCAATATCACTCTCGTTGATGTGAAGGCCGTTGGAGCCTTCGGGCGTCTCACCCTTGCCGGACGCGAAGGTGATGTTGAGGAGGCCGCCGCCGCCGCGATGCGTGCGATCGACAGGATCAACAGCCGTTCCGTTCTGAGCTGAGTTCAGTTCAGACGAAGATGACGGCGTAGATCATCGGCAAGGGCACGTGCTGCCTTGCCGCGACTGCCCAGGCGGCTCAGTTGCACCGTGTTCATAGCCCCGTAGGTGCAGTTCGCTTCCCGAACCCAGAGCAGAGATTCGTAGCCACCACCGGCGTAATCCGGTGTCATGAGCAACTCCCCCCAGCAAATTCCTTCGGCGGATGCAACGCATTCCCCCTGGGGGTTGGAGAGAACCATCGTGCTGCGGAAACAGGCGCTGCGGTAAGGCGTAGGCCCAAGCTCGTCGAGAACACGTTGGATTTTGGCCGGATTCCCATCCGCGTAGCGGGCTGAAAAGAGTCCTGGCGCTCCGTTCAGACCATCCACCTCCAAGCCGGAATCATCAGCCAAGGCCCAGCCACGGGTACGAAGAGCAGCTGCTGTTGCTTTCAGCTCAGCGTTTTCGAGATAGGTAGATCCTGTCTCCTCCACATCGAGATCGTCCGGTTGACGTTGAACTTCAACCGAAAGGGGACCGAGCATTGCCTCGATCTCGGCAACCTTGATCGGATTGCCTGTGGCAATGGTCAGAAGTTGCCGCAAAGAACGATCGAGAAGGCTCACCATTGTGGGGCGAGACTCGACGGAAATCAGGCTGAATTTGGGAAGCAGCGGTATGGGTTGAACATTCCACCCCTCGGCAAGGCCTCGGGACCGCTGCATTAAGTGAAGTTATGGGTGAAAAATCAGTTCGGCAACGGGATGTGGGCATGTGCCCACAGGAACAACCACAGCAGATCGGAACAGTCACAGACAGGCTGATAAGCGTGGCTTATCAGGTTCACTATGGACAGTGATCCGCAAGTGTGTCCAAATCCCTTGACGGAAGGGGGTTCGGCGGAGCAATGTCCCGAGCGAACATTCCACCCCTTCTACCGGTAGGCAATGGCTAACGAAACCATGGGCATCGCTCTCGGCATGATCGAGACCCGCGGTCTGGTCCCCGCGATTGAGGCAGCTGATGCCATGACCAAGGCTGCTGAAGTGCGCCTGATCGGTCGTGAGTTCGTCGGCGGCGGCTACGTCACCGTTCTGGTGCGCGGTGAGACCGGTGCTGTGAACGCTGCAGTGCGCGCTGGCGCCGATGCTTGCGAACGTGTTGGTGACGGCCTGGTTGCTGCTCACATCATTGCCCGCCCCCACCGCGAAGTGGAGCCTGCGCTCGGCAATGGCAACTTCCTTGGTCAGAAGGACTGAGATCTTCCGCTGAGCCTCTGATGAGGCACGCGAACGTCTCAACCCCCCTTCACCGACTTAACGGAGTTTTCCCATGAGCAAGAAGTACGACGCTGGGGTCAAGGAGTACAGAGACACTTACTGGACTCCTGATTACGTACCCCTCGACACCGACCTGCTGGCCTGCTTCAAGTGCACCGGCCAGGAAGGTGTACCCAAAGAAGAGGTTGCTGCAGCTGTGGCTGCTGAATCCTCGACAGGTACCTGGTCCACTGTTTGGTCCGAGCTCCTAACCGACCTCGACTTCTACAAAGGCCGCTGCTACCGCATCGAGGACGTCCCTGGTGACAGAGAGTCCTTCTATGCGTTCATCGCATACCCCCTCGATCTGTTCGAGGAGGGCTCCATCACCAACGTTCTGACCTCACTGGTCGGGAACGTTTTTGGCTTCAAGGCTCTTCGCCACCTCCGTCTGGAAGACATCCGCTTCCCGATGGCCTTCATCAAGAGCTGCTACGGCCCGCCGAACGGCATTCAGGTCGAGCGCGACCGGATGAACAAGTACGGCCGCCCTCTGCTGGGTTGCACCATCAAACCGAAACTCGGTTTGAGCGGTAAGAATTACGGCCGTGTTGTCTATGAATGCCTGCGTGGCGGTCTGGACTTCACCAAGGACGACGAAAACATCAACTCCCAGCCGTTCCAGCGTTGGCAGAACCGCTTCGAGTTCGTTGCGGAAGCTATCAAGCTGTCCGAGCAGGAGACCGGTGAGCGCAAGGGTCACTACCTCAATGTGACCGCCAACACTCCCGAAGAGATGTATGAGCGTGCCGAGTTCGCCAAGGAACTCGGGATGCCGATCGTCATGCACGACTTCATCACGGGTGGCTTCACCGCCAACACCGGTCTTTCGAAGTGGTGCCGTAAGAACGGCATGCTCCTGCACATTCACCGCGCCATGCACGCGGTGATCGACCGTCACCCCAAGCACGGCATCCACTTCCGCGTTCTCGCCAAGTGTCTGCGTCTGTCCGGTGGTGACCAGCTCCACACCGGCACCGTGGTCGGCAAGTTGGAAGGTGATCGTCAGACCACCCTCGGCTACATCGACCAGCTGCGCGAATCCTTCGTTCCTGAAGATCGCAGCCGCGGCAACTTCTTCGATCAGGACTGGGGATCCATGCCTGGCGTGTTCGCCGTTGCCTCCGGCGGTATCCACGTGTGGCACATGCCTGCACTGGTCGCCATTTTCGGTGACGACTCCGTGCTCCAGTTCGGTGGTGGTACCCACGGTCACCCCTGGGGCTCCGCTGCAGGTGCTGCTGCCAACCGTGTGGCCCTCGAGGCCTGCGTCAAGGCACGCAATGCCGGTCGCGAGATCGAGAAGGAAAGCCGGGACATCCTCACGGAAGCCGGTAAGCACAGCCCTGAGCTGGCGATCGCTCTCGAGACCTGGAAGGAGATCAAGTTCGAGTTCGACACCGTCGACAAGCTCGACGTTCAGAACTGATCGATTCATCGGCCGGTTGATCCAACCGGCCACAACCTTTCTTACAAACCAGGACCCCCATGCCTTTCCAGAGCACCGTGGGTGACTATCAAACAGTCGCCACCCTGGAGACCTTCGGCTTTCTTCCGCCGATGACCCAGGACGAGATCTACGACCAGATCGCGTACATCATTGCCCAGGGTTGGAGCCCGCTCGTTGAGCACGTCCATCCCAGTAATTCCATGGCCATTTACTGGTCCTATTGGAAGCTGCCTTTCTTCGGTGAGAAGGATCTCAACGTTGTGGTCAGTGAGCTCGAGGCTTGCCATCGCGCTTACCCCGACCACCACGTACGCATCGTTGGTTACGACGCCTACACCCAAAGTCAGGGTGCTTGCTTCGTGGTCTTCGAAGGCCGCTGATCTTCGGATCAATTGGTTCCGAGCCCTGACCTGATCAGGGCTCAAGTTTTTCCGAAGGGACTGGTGTCCCTCAATTCACGTCGACATCCTTGGGCGGACATGGCAAGACTCTCTAGTCGCGAACTCGCACTTGAACGCCGTAAGGCGCTCACCACATCCGGTAAGAAAGCTTCTGTCGCCGTTAGTGCCGGTGCCAATCGTGTGCGGACCGCCTCTGATGCCAGAGCTACCCGCACCAATGCCAACGCCGATGAGGTTGATGTGGCTGTGCAAGCCGCGCCCGTCGCTGTTTCTCCGCGACGCTCGGCAAGTCTGACCCCATCCGCTGCGCCTGTCCGCTCCCAAGTCAAGCAGAAGCGTGACCCCAGTCGTGATCTGGTTCTAGCGCGCCGCGAAGCTCTGTCCCGTCGCGGCAAGACCGCAGACACCAGCAAGGATCGCAATCGATCTGAAGTGGCGAAGCAGTCGATATCCACCGCTGCGCCGGTTGCTGCTGAAGCTAAGGATTGCGGTTGCGGCGGTCAGCGTTCTGCCGAGACAACCCAGTTTTCGTCACGTCCTGCCCCGACACTTCAGCTGAGCGGTCGCAACGAGCGTCGCTCCGCGACTCCGAAGCGTCGCGCCATCGAGAACCCCAGTCGAGCACTGGTTCTCGCCCGACGTGATGCGATGGCCAAACATGGCAAAACGGCTGGCAAGCAGCCCACAAGTGCCGCAGCTGTGGCTCGCCAGGCCAACCCTGACCTCACCAGCCGTGAACTCGCCCAGCAGGTGCGAGAACTGCGCGCCAAGGCCGGGGCCCGCAATAAGCAAAGCGCTGGTGTGACCCGTCCCAGTGGTCCGAATCGTCACGGCGCAAAGCAGGCTGCCGCGGCTGATGCCCATTGGAAGGTTGGTGAAAGCACCACCACTTCAGGTCAGACAGTCACCGGTACGCAGGCCAACCGTTCGGTGAAGACCACCGGCAATGAGGCGAGCACCTGCCGTTCCATCACAGGAACGGAGTACCTGGGTGCTGAGGTCTTCCAGACCTTCTGCCAAACCGCTCCTGAATCAACAACCCCTGCCAAGGTTCGAGTCACGGCCACCAGCCATGGCAATCGCGTCACCGGCAACGAGGTGGGTCGCTCCGAGAAGGTCACCGGCGATGAGCCCGGCACCTGCAAGTCTGTCACCGGAACGGAGTACATCTCGGCCAACCAGTCCGCTGCCTACTGCGGTGGTGGCACGGCTTCACCGCGCAAGGTGGGTCACAGCCTCACCGAACAGGGACGTCCAGTCAGCGGTGTGATGGTGGGTCGCTCCTCCAGCGTCACCGGCGATGAAGCAGGTGCCAACCGCAATCTCACTGGCGATCAGTATCTGGGTTCCGACCCCTTACCCGACGGCCGACCTGCCGCCAAGGTTGGTCTGTCCGCCACACTCTCCGGCACTGGAGTCACCGGCACGATGGTGGGCCGCTCCTCCGCCGTGACAGGCGACGAATTCGGTTCCTGCCATCGCGTCACAGGCGATCAGTACGTCAGTGCTGAGCAGGTCAATGCGTTTTGCGGGTCCAAGACCGAGCCCGAGGCCGCCAAAGTCGGTTTCAGCATCACCAACAAAAATCAGGTGGTGAGCGGTACCCGCACTGGCCGGTCAGAGCGCGTCACCGGAGACGAGCCCGGCAGCTGCCAGGCCGTCACCGGCACTCCCTATGCAGGTCTCGAGCAGGCTGGCCAACACTGTGGAAACCCTGCGGTTCAGGCCATCCGTGAGCGCACACCCGTGCGTCCTGGAACACCCTCCGCTGCAATGACCGGCATTCAACCCGGAGTAGGCGGCGTCATGACAGGTAATGAGCGTGGAGCTTGTGAAGCGGTCACCGGAACCCCCTACGTCGGTGCTGATCAACTGGCAGCAGCCTGTGGTGCTGATGCACCAGCCGGCACCGATACCCATGGTGTATCGCCTGAAAGTGCTCCATGGACTCGGTTCAGCGTCGTTTCCCCAGCCCGTGCCGCCCAGCAGCAGCGTGACAGTCGTTCCGATGTGACAGGGACGGCCTATGAGCAGGGGAACCGCATCACCGGCCCTTTTGACATGGCTGGCGGCAAGGTGACCGGTACCGAGCAGTTCCGCTTCGACAACCGCGAATTCCAAAACCGTCAGCAACGTCAGTTTCAGCCCACCGTCGCTGTCGTCAGCGAGCCCAAGGATGCCCCCGCTTCCCGGGTGACCGGTGAGGGTTCATCCACCAAAGTCACGGGTGATGACTGGGATCGAGGTGAGCATGTCACCGGTACTGAGGGTGCTTCGGCTCGCCGTCGCAACCCAAGCCGTCCCGGTCCGATGAGCGCCATGTCTTCCTTCGAGCGCAAGCGCAACGGGGAGTCCGAATGGCCTGTAAGTCCCGTCACCGGTTCGAGTGGCAATACTGAAAAGGGATCCCTGATCACCGTCTCCGGCGGCGCAAGGGGCTGATCGTCTGATGGTGCGCACCACCATGTCGACCCGTCGCGGTGGAGTTTCGGCACCCACCGCGCCCACCCGTCGTCAGTTGCAGCAAGAGCGCACCGCTGCCGCTCCTGCAGACAGCCTCACTGAGATCCCTGCCGTTGCAGTCAGCACCCGTGGTGCCGCCCTCGAGCGGCGTCGAGCCCTCACCACGTCTGGCAAGGCGGCAACCCTGTCTCTGGGCAGTGTGTCCGGTGGTCGTATACGAACCATGGCCGACGGACGTCGCCCTGAGCCAGCTCGCGCCCAGCCCGGCTGGGTCCGCCGTAATAAAGCCTCCAGTCAGAAAGCCACGTTCAATCTCAGTCGGTCGTCACTGCCGATTACGCACCGGCAGCATCCTCTGACCAATGCCCGAGCGAATGCTTGCCTGCGGGATTACGAAGAACAGGTCAAAGGTCGTTTTGATCGCATCGTCCCTCTGCTGAAGCAGGTTTCCGTACTCCAGCATGAGCCTGATTTCATTGAGCAGGCTCAGCGGCTGATCCGCACCGAACTGGGCTTTGATCTTCCTGATCACATCCTCCAGAAGGCTTGGGTGCGACCCCTCGACATGAGAGCTCTGTTCGCCTGGTGTGTGTTTGAAAGCCACCGGTTGTTCAGTGATCGATTTTTCCAGGACGATCCTCTGGGCGGTGCGTCCAGCAGCCCTGCGGCAGTGGAGTTCGAGCAGTTCCTGCTCGATTGCGGGATCCATTTGTTGGACGTCAGTCCTTGCGCTGACGGACGTCTGGCTCACACCGTTGCTTACGCCCTCCGAATCCCTTTCAGTGCGGTGCGTCGTCGCTCCCACGCCGGGGCGATGTTCGATGTGGAAAACACGGTTAACCGCTGGGTGAAAACGGAGCATCGCCGGCACCGCGAGGGCATGCCCAATCCCGCGTCTGAACCGACTCGATATTTAAAAGTGGTTACTTACCACTTCAGCTCCCTCGATCCTGAGCACCAAGGTTGTGCTGCCCACGGAAGCAACGACGAACTGGCTGCGTCCGCCGGTCATCAGCGATTGCTCGATTTTCGCGAAGCCGTCGAGAACAGCTTCTGTTGTGGTGCGTCCGTTGATCTGCTCCTAATCGGGCTCGACACCGATACCGATGCCATTCGCGTTCACCCGCCATCACGCGACAGTGAAATGGTGTTGGACCGTTGGCTGTGTGCCAAGGAGCTCCATGCAGCCACGGCCACGATGACCGCTGATCAGGCCATGGCTCAGATCGCTGAAGCGGTCGAGTCCGCTGCACCAGCGGCCATGGATCCGGGCATGGTGACGTTCATTACCCGTCTGCTTGCGAACAACTGCTCTCAGATCGACTACGTGCAGGAGCTTCACGGGGCGCCCTATCCCGATGCTGGCCATGCCGAGCGCTTCATCGGAGTGGGTATCGGTTTCAAAGAGGTGCACCTGCGCAACCTCACCTACTTCGCCCATCTCGACACGGTTGAAGAAGGTGCTCCCGACCTTGATGTGGGTGTGAAGATCTTCAAGGGGCTGAACGTTGCACGGGATTTGCCGATTCCGGTGGTGGTCCGATTCGACTACTCCGGTCGGGTGCCCGGGGCCCGCGATCGGGCCATCGCGGACTGCCAGCGGGTCAACCAGGCCATTGCCACCCGTTATGCCGATTTGGTGAACGACGGTTTGCTGCACACTTGCCTCACCATCCGCGACCGGAACCAGACGGCTCCGGCAGAGGTCATCGGTTCCACCCTCGTCCCACCGATCCAGGAGGCTCACTGATCATGCTCATCGTCAAGGTCATCAAGCCGCTCGTCTCCACCAATCGAATCCCCGATTTCGAGCACAAGCATCTTCAGGTGGTTCAGGACGGCAGCACCAAGAAGGTTGCAGTCGATGCCGTTGGGGCCAAGCCAGGCGACTGGGTGATCTGTGTGAGCAGCTCTGCCGCTCGCGAGGCGGCCGGCAGCAAGTCGTATCCCAGTGACCTCACCATTGTGGGAATCATTGATCACTGGGAACCCGACCCACCGAAAACCGCTGCGCCGGCTCCATCTCCTTCGCCGAGCACCCCAAGCGGAGGTGCAAAGAGCTGATGGAGATCATGCAGGTGATGGGAACGTTGGTCTGCTCCTACCGGGTTGCCGGTCTGGATCACATGCACCTGCGCATTCTTCAGAACAACAAGGGCAAGAAGCTCGTGGCCGTTGACCCAGTTGGTGCCCGTGAGGGCAACTGGGTGTTCACGGCCAGCGGCTCCGCCGCCCGGCATGCCTGCCCAGACAGCACTGTGCTCACCGATCTGACCATCGGGGGCATCATCGATTTCTGGAACCCGGACGGATAGGGAATTTCCCCGCCTACCGCCGTTTCCGTTCCGTTTCCACTTTTTTCTCACCATGGCCACTCCCTCTCCCACTCCCCGGCGCCGCACGACCCGTAGCAGCAGCGCGGCTTCCAACAAAACTGTGGATGTGAAACCAGTGGCCACGCCAGATTCCAGCAGCGGAACACCCTCACGCAGCACCACCAAGGCGGGGTCCTCCGCGTCCGGAGGGGGCTCCACCGGTGCAGCGAAAGTGCTGCCCACGCCGCCATCACCTGCACCTTCGGTTCAGGGCATTGCCCTCGGCATGATCGAAACCCGCGGCATGGTTCCGGCCATCGAGGCAGCGGATGCCATGACCAAGGCAGCGGAAGTCGCGCTGATCTGCCGTGAATACGTAGGCGGTGGTTATGTCACCGTGATGGTCCGCGGTGAAACAGGCGCTGTGAACGCTGCGGTTCGGGCCGGTGCTGATGCCTGTGAGCGCGTCGGCGACGGCCTTGTGGCCGCCCACATCATTGCTCGCCCCCACGAGGAAGTGGAGCCTGCCCTGGCCACCAGCGGTGCACTCCGTCGACTTTGATCTGATTACCACGACGGCGGCACTACATCGGTTCACAAAGAGCCTCTCAGGCCGGTTCCGGCTTTTAGATTCGCCCGCTGTTCAACGACCAGCCCGATTCCCATCCCGCTCGCCGTTTTGACTTCGGAGCTCTCGCTTACCATCCAGACCGCCTGGCTGATCCCGCTCTACGGATTTGCCGGGATGTTGGTATCCCTGCCCTGGGCCTGTGGAGCCTTTCGCCGCGATGCCCATCGGCCCGCTGCCTATCTCAACATCCTGCTGACACTGGTGGCCTTTGCCCACGGCAGCCTGATTCTTCAGCAGGTGATCCAGTTCGGTCCGGCGGATCTGGCCTTCCCCTGGCTCACGGTGGCTGAACTGGAGCTGAACATCAGCTTCAGCCTGTCTCTCACCAATCTGGTGGCCCTGGAGCTGATCACAGGCCTCAGCTTGCTGTCCCAGGTGTATTCCCTTGGGTACATGGACAAGGAATGGGCCCTGGCCCGTTTCTTCGCCCTGCTCGGCTTTTTTGAGGGCGCTATGAGTGGCGTTGTGCTCAGCGACTCTCTGTTCCAGAGCTATTTCCTGCTGGAGATGCTCACTTTGTCGACTTATCTCCTGGTTGGCTTCTGGTATGCCCAGCCTCTGGTGGTTACCGCAGCGCGGGATGCCTTCCTCACCAAGAGGGTTGGTGATGTGCTCCTGCTGATGGGGGTGGTCGCTCTCTGCGCCTACTCCGGTGTGATGGGTTTCAACGACCTTTATGCCTGGGCGGCGCAGGACAGCCTGTCGCCGTTGGCGGCCACCCTGCTGAGCCTCGGTTTGATTGCTGGTCCCACCGGCAAGTGCGCTCAGTTCCCCATGCACCTCTGGCTCGATGAAGCGATGGAGGGGCCGAACCCGGCCTCGATTCTTCGCAATTCGGTGGTGGTGACCTGCGGAGCGATCGTGCTTCTCAAGGTGATGCCGATTTTGCAGCTCTCGCCCATCGCCATTGGCGTGATGTTGGTGATCGGCAGCATCAGTGCCATCGGTGGGTCGCTGGTGGCCCTGGCCCAGGTCGACATCAAACGCACCCTGTCGTATTCCACCACTGCCCAGTTGGGTCTGGTGTTTATTGCGATTGCACTGCAGATCCCAGTGCTGGCTTTACTGCTGTTGTTCACCCACGCCGTTTCGAAGGCCTTGCTTTCGATGAGCATTGGTGGAGTGATTGCCTCCACCAACTGTCAGGACATCACGGAGCTGGGTGGTCTCGGCAGCCGCATGCCAGCCACGACAACCGCGTTCCTCGTCGGAGGGGCCGGACTGGTGGGATTCCTGCCTCTGGGTGGATTCCTGGCCCTGGCGCAGTCGATTGAGCTGCTCAGTGTGCGATCGGTGCCTTACATGGCCATTTTTCTGCTCACCAATGCCCTGACCGCCCTTGGATTGGTGCGGGTGTTCCGCCATGTGTTCATGGGCAGTTCCCTGATCAAGTCGCGGCGTGCAGCCGAGGTGAACTGGCAGATGGCCTTGCCGATGGTGGCCCTCTCCGTGATCGTGTTGATCACTCCACTGATGCTGCTTCGCCTCGAATCGTTGGAGGGGCTTTTGGCCTTCCCCCTTTGGGCTGCAGCCCTTGTGGTGTCCAGTGGCCTGGTCGGGCTGGTGGTGGGCGCGTTGCTGCCGCTCAGCAAGGCTTGGTCGCGTTCGCTCAACCCCTTGCTGCGCTGGTGGCAGGACCTTCTCGCCTACGACTTCTACACCGAGCGCTTCTACCGACTCACCATCGTCAATGTGGTGGCTTCCTTTTCCCGCCTCGCCTACTGGTTTGATCGCAAGGTGGTGGATGGATTGCTCAACGGAGTCGCTCGTTTCTCCCTCTCCAGTGCTGACTCGCTCAAGCTCAGCGTCAGCGGTCAGAGCCAGTCCTATGTGCTCACGGTGCTTGTGGCCATTGTTCTCTTCCTCACCTCGGTGAGCTGGTTCCTCACCTGATTCATCCGAGATGCTGCTCTCCCTTCTTATTCTGATTCCACTGTTGGGTGCTCTCGGGTTGGTGCTCTGGCCAGGAGCCCCCTCCAGTGAGCGCCTGCGCGAGATCTCGATCGTGGTGCTGGTGGTGCAGACCGTGGCCAGCTTTGCTCTGCTGTTGCCCTTCGATGCGGCCGATTCAGCACTGCAATTGGTGGAACAGGCCCGTTGGGTGCATGTCATCGGGCTGGACTATGCCCTTGCGGTGGATGGTCTGTCGCTGCCCCTGGTGCTGATGAATGGCGTGCTCTGTCTGGTAGCCGCCATCTCCTCCCACAAGATTGACAATCGTCCGAGGATCTACTTCGCTCTGCTGCTGGTTATCAGTGCTGCCGTGAACGGTGCGTTCCTGGCGCAGAACCTGCTGCTGTTCTTCCTGTTCTATGAGCTCGAGCTCATTCCTCTCTGGATGCTGATTGCGATCTGGGGTGGAGCGAATCGTTCTTATGCCGCAACGAAATTTCTGATCGTCACAGCCGTATCTGGCGTGCTGATCCTGGCTGCCTTCCTGGGGTTGGCCTTCGTGACAGGCAGCATTGATTTCAGCCTGAGGCCCGTTCTAGCCGGGGAAATGGGGATGACCGCTCAGTTTGTGCTGATGGGGGCTCTGTTGATCGGTTTCGGGATCAAGATTCCACTGTTTCCTTTTCACACCTGGCTTCCGGATGCACATACCGAGGCGTCCACTCCGGTGTCGGTGTTACTGGCGGGCGTGTTGCTAAAGCTTGGCACCTACGGACTTCTCCGTTTCTGCATGGGCCTGTTTCCGGATGCCTGGCAGTTGGCATCCCCCTGGCTGGCTGCCTGGGCAGCGATTTCAGTGCTGTATGGCTCCTTGGCCGCCATCGCTCAGACAGATATGAAGCGGATGGTGGCCTACAGCTCGGTGGGTCATATGGGCTATGTGCTGTTGGCAGCTGCCGCTGCAACGCCCCTGGGTTTGATGGGAGCCCTGTTCCAGATGGTCAGCCATGCACTGATTTCCGGAGTGCTCTTCCTGATGGTTGGTGTGGTCTATGTCCGCACCGGCACCCGCGACCTCAACGTTCTTCGTGGTTTGCTCAATCCCCAGAGGGGGCTGCCGCTAACGGGCTCGCTGATGATCGTGGGTGTGATGGCGAGTGCTGGCCTCCCCGGCATGGCCGGATTCATCTCTGAATTTCTGATCTTCCGCGGCACCCTTCAGCCGTTCCCCATCGCCACCTTGCTTTCGATGGTTGGCTCCGGACTGACGGCGGTCTACTTCCTTCTGCTGGTGAATCGCGCCTTCTTTGGACGGCTTGCCATTGCCCCCGGCGAGGTGGTCAATCCCCGTATTCTCGACCGTGTTGCCCTGCGTGAGCAGATTCCGGCGATCGCTCTGAGCCTTGGTGTTCTGGTTCTGGGCCTTGCACCGGGGTTGCTGTCCAACCTCAGCGAAGCGGCAACCACTGGCCTCAGCCTGATCAACGGAGACCTGTCATGACCCCCATCTCAGCGTCGCCGGTGCGTCCACCGGTCTTGCCCGATCAAGAGGAGTTGATCCGTCGTCTGCTCAGCGATACACCGTTGCTTGCCGATACAAGGGACCACCTGGTTCAGGTGGTGAATGTGCTTGAGAGCTATGGCCTCGTGCTGGATGCCTACAGCAAGAACCTGGTGGATCAGGGGGAGAAACAGATGCTCAATCCTTTTCCCGTGCTCCGTTTCTTCCACGAAGGGTTCAACCCAAAGCGGTTGTGGTCTCATCTGATGGGTGATCGGATCAATTTTGAATATGCCGAGTACTGCCAGAAAGCGATGTTCTGGCATGGCACCGGTGGTCTTGATGCCTATCTCGACAGCCCTGAATTTGCTGCGGCATGCCAGCAGATCATCAAGCGCAAGTCGGCTCGCGATCCTCTGTTGGCTCTCAACAATCGCCTCTATCCCGACTTCGCCCCAGAAGCGATCCGTTCTCTCACCACGATCTACTGCCTCGGCTTGTTCTGGCGGGTCATGAGCGACATTTTTGTGGACCTGGCCCGTCGTTATGGGATCAAGGAAGTCACCTGCATCAAAGATGTGGTTCATCACATCCGTGATGGCCTGGTGGCGGCTGCCGGTAGCCCAATTGAGTACAAAGTGACCATTGGTGGTAAGGAGATTTGGGTGCTTCCTCCGGAGGCCGGCCTCACCTTTCTGATGGACGTTGCCGTTCCTTATGTGGAAGCGGTGTTCTTCCGCGGCATGCCCTTCCTTGGAACGGTGTCGTACAACGCTCAGGCTCGACAGATTTCGCCGGATATCAGCGATTTTAAGTACGGCGCCCTTTACGCCGACCCTATTCCGAGCATGGGTGCGGGAATTCCTCCCAGCCTCTGCATGCAGGACATGTACCGGCATCTCCCCGAGGAGCTGAGCCTTTGGTACGACGAAAATGGCCGGGGTCAGACCGATGTGCACGTGCAGATCTGCATCAGCTTCCAGAAGTCGATGTTCTGCGTCACCAATGCGGCGATCGCAGGAACGATGCCTCACCCGCTTGATGCCGAGGATCCTGAGCAAAAGGCAGCCAACCGGTCTTATGCCGAGTCCTGGTCGGGCCGTTTGATGGGTTGTCAGCGTAGTGCTTTAATTGTCGCCACAAATACCTGAGAAGACATGATCCAAACTTGAGGATTAATGCTTTTCAGGTATCAGCAGCTATTTAATTTTTAATTGCCAACACGCTTGTTGAGCTCATACTATCATAAAGTCGTTAACATCTAATTCAGGCGTTCCGATTACTTTTGCAAAGTAACCACCATCACCCCATCCATCATCTTTTCCATTTTCGTTGAAATAAAGCCGCCCCTTGCTTTCATCATATATAATATGTTTTTTAGTGTCTGAAGCCTTATTTGCTTTAGACCTACCTTGGACAGATTTGAATTTCAACTTTTTGCGAAGGCCAAACGTTTCCTTATCTAAAAGAATTTGATCACCTTCCTCAGTATCAAAGTCTTTGATTTTATCAGCTAGCTTCTTGCCAAAATCAATTTGATTGTCGAACATAAAACCGTCGGCGTTAGCGCCTCCGGTGAATTTATTCTTTCCACTACCACCCATTAATATTTCGCTTGTATCACCCCCAGTTATTTTATCTTTACCTCCAGTGCCTACAATACACATAGTAATTGCCTTGTCATTCATCTCTATTGGCTGTGATAAACGGAAACTTGCAATATCATTTCCTGAAACAATGCTATCGATTGATTCCTCCGAAGAAGTATAGATATCATTATACTTTGAAAGCATTATCCAGTCACCGGAAGTATTACGATCATCACTTTGATCGATAACTGTATGTGTTGTGGTGTTGTAAACGGCGGGGTGATAATAATCTGGAGACGTACTCTCGTTTAAAAGAACGAAGCCAGAACCGCTTAATTCATCGGGGACAGAATAGCTTGCGTGGGTTTTATAATTGTAAATAATATACTCAAGAGACGAAACTTTCGAGACCGTTTCTTCGTCTGAATTGCCGCCATCGTCTCCATGGCTGTGATCGTCTCCATGGCTGTGATCGTCTCCATGGCTGTGATCGTCTCCATGGCTGTGATCATCTCCATCTCCAGCCTCTACCTCTCTAGAAGTCATCATCCAATCACCATTGATCTTCCTTTCTGGGCTCTGGTCCCAAACAACATGAGATTCAATGTTATATACTGCTGGAAACGAATAGTCAGAGTCAGGATAATTTTCAGGAAGAAGCATATACCAGCCTTCTGCTTGAAGCGCAGCTATACATTCTCCGTCATCATCGCTACATAGAGTGACTGTTTCGTGTGTGGCAGTGTTGTACAACAGGTACTCGGTAGTCATCAAAATAAAAAAGGTTTCAATGAACAATATTCATTGGATCAAAATGCGTCAGCACCAAATACTTCTATTAAACGTCGTCAAAGATACGCAGTGAATCCGGCCCCTTAAGGTTTGCATTATTATTCGTGCTAAATTTGCCTGATCAGTATGATACATATTGCTGTTACCTGCACTAGCTAAAAAATCTTGAGGAGATAAATTAGCCGATATCAATTTTTGGCATGTCTAAATTTTTTTTAACCTCTCTCCCTGCTGTTTTGTTGGCTCTGATTGCTTGTTCTCCTTTAAAAGCACAAGAAGTGAAAGATGATATGTTGAAAATCACTGTAACTGGCACAAAATCAGAATCAACAGTAAAGGATTATGCAGGATCCGTTGATGTCATTGATAAAGATGACTATGATAAATCTCCAAGTGTTGATATTCGAAATCTACTTAGAAATGTTCCTGGGGTAACAACTCGAAAAACAACAAGAAGTGGTGTTCGCGGAACGCCTGGAATCTCTGATGTGAATATCAGAGGCTTAGATGGCGATAGAATACTATTCTTGATTGATGGTATCAGGTTGCCTGACCGGTATGAATATGGTGGTTATTATAATCTCGGACAGGCAGATTATGTTGACTTTAGTTTTTTAAAATCCATTGAAATCATCAAAGGTTCCATATCTTCTTTGTACGGTTCTGATGCGCTTGGGGGATTGATTTATTACCGAACTCTGGAACCCTACGACATCTTGCAAAACGGTTCAGAATTTAATGTGGAAGTTCCCTTCAACTATTCTAGTGAGGATGATGGGAGGACTTTTTCGAATAAAATAGCAGTCAAGTTATCTGACAAGATTTCAGCACTTTTTATCTATACAAATGAAGTGTCTGCAGCTACAAAAACGGCTGCTCCATCTAAGTTTATTGATGATGTGGAGAATTATGGTGATAATGTACTGGTAAACTTACAGTATGATATTAATGATGAATCGAGCCTGAATCTCGTTTTTGAAGATATTAATCGTAGCTCTAGAATTGATTCGTCTGACGCCAATCTTGAGAACATGTCTTCTACGTTTAGTAATTATGAAAAACTTATCTCTAACACACTGACAGACCGTACAAGAGTCTCGGCGAAATACAGTTATGACTCAAATAACGATTCTAGCTTCATACAAACAGCTAGCTCGTCAGTTTACTGGCAAGATGCAAAGGTCAATGATGATTTTCGTCGAGTAGTTGGGTCTTTTGACCAGACGAGAGAAGAGGATAAAATTTACAGTTTGACCAATACTCTTATTGGGGCTAACTCAGATTTTTCGAGTGATATTGTATTGTTTGATAATGTTCACACGCTTGGCTACGGATTTGATATTTCTGAGAATGATGGTTCCAGAACTCGTCAAACCAGAAATTTGTCCACAGGTGTAACTGAGACTGTTAAAGATACTCCTGATACAAAAACTCTCCGGGCCAGACTTTATCTTCAAGATCAATTCAGTCTAGGTAATTTTGATTTCACCGCAGGATTGGGATATGACTATTATGCACTTAATGCCGAAAACGATTTGATTTATAACCCTAATCAAGAAGATTATATTTTAGCTAGTGACCAGTCGTATCAGGTTCTTTCGCCTAAATTCACAGTAAGCTATCAACCTAGTGATGAATCCACTATCTATGCTCGCTACTCACAGGGCTTTCGTCCACCGGTTTGGTACGAACTCAGCAGTTCATTTGCAAACCCTGCATTCGGTTACATAACACTTTCAAATCCAGATCTCAAACCTGAAAAAAGTCACGATTTTGAAATCGGTTATAAGTTGAATGGTGATAATTATGCAACAACTTTTGCTGCTTACTATAATAGATACTCAGACTTTATGGATTCTTTCGCTCAGGCTGGTACCTACACTCTTCCAGGTGATACACGAGAACTTAATGCATTTCAGACGCAAAACGTCTCAAATGCCGAAATATACGGAGTCGAATTTACTGGAATTTATTATTTTAGTAATCAACAAGATGGTTTCTATCTTGGAAATGTTTTTGCCTGGTCCGAAGGCAACAATCTGACAGACGGTATTCCTCTTGAAACGATTGTTCCAGTAACAAATCGTTTGTCATTGGGCTACCAAGGGGTATATGATCAATGGCTTGTCTCCGTTGGTATGGTTTATGCAGGTCGAACACGCTTAAGTAATGACTATCAAGAAGGATCTTATTATATTCCCTCCACCTCATTGATTTTTGATTTAGAAGCGTACTGGAGTATCAGTGATTCAATAAGTTTGAATGCTTCAATTAATAATTTGACTAACGAAACTTACTTTAATTTCCAGGATGTTCGCGGCAGAAACAATGCCAATGGAGATATTCTCCGGTTTTCGCAGCCTGAGCGCAACTTCCAGATTGGAGCTAAGTTTAAGTTTTAATTTTTTGGAATTACTTTATTTCTAGCTCATACATAATGTCAATTGTATTTCGCAGTGCCATTGGATAAAAAGTGGAAGATATAGCTGCTTTTCGAGCCGCATTATTCCAACCAGAGTGCCCACTGCTTTTAAGTAGCTGAGTTTTGACTACCTTGCCTGATGCACTGATATACAGCTTAAAAATAGCGTAACTTTCTATTCCACGTTTTACTAAGCGCCGTGGTTTCTCAGGTTCTAGACATTGACGGCAGCGGGGTGTTTCTTTTGGGATGATTGAGGTGCTTTCTTTAGAGGATGTTGAACTTGTAGTTTTGCTGTCAGAATCGCTGCCACGTGTATTGCTTGTATCTGCAGTTGGAACGGCTGGTGTTTTTGCCGCTTGTGATCCAGTATCAACGCTTGGCTCTTTTTTCAGTGATCGTTTCCTCTTCGCAGGCTCACCTTTGGGTTTTTGGGAATCGTTTTGTTTGTTAATGCGAGGTTTTAGTTGTGGAATTGATTGATGTGTTTTCTTGTTTTTTGTTGTTTGATTCTTTGGTTTCAGTGCAGAAACTTTTGGTTGTCGTTTTGTTTTTATTTCGACAAGTTCGATTTTGATTTTTTTTGGGGTCAGACTAATTCTCTCCCCTTCATTTGTTGCGCTCAATATTAAAATAATGCTCGTGTGTACTGCGAGAGATATTAAGGAGGCCAGCAGGAGTGCCTTTTTTTGCTGGTTGAAATTATTGCCCATTGATCTCTCTTCTGTTGACTGCCAAGCCAATTGAATTCAGACCTGCTGCTTTGACGATATCAAGAATTTCCATGACATCACCATAGGTACATGTCTTGTCAGCATCAATCAATACTTGGTCCACGGAACTCTCTTCACTCAGACGTTTGAGCTTTTCAGAAAGTTCACCTGCAACAATTTCATCATCTTCCAGATATAGCTTCTTGTCCTTTTCAAGGGTAATCGTGATGATTTTCTTTGCTTTGCCAACTTGCTCTGCTTGGGAGTTTGTTGGTCTTTGCACGGTGATTTGATTTTTTTCTGTTAAGACAATGCTAGAAAGCATGAAAAAAAGTAATATGGCAAAAAGGACATCAATGAGCGGAAGTATATTGACTTCACTTTCTGTATTGGATCGAATTGATTGATATTTTGATCTCATTGTTATTGGCTTTGTGTTTTCTCTGCTTTGAATTTGGATTCGATTTCCAAGGAGACTGCCTGAAGAGTATGAAGTTGGCTGCGTCGGAAGTTTTTGAAGAGATTATTGGCGATCAGTGTCGTAATTGCAATTGTTAAGCCAGCTGCAGTGGAGATCAATGCTTCGCTAATGCCAGCCATGACATTTGTATTGCTTTCGCTAATAGCCTGTAGTGTTAAGCCACTCATGGATCGGATCAATCCTAAAACAGTGCCTAAAAGACCGATGAGAGGTGCAATAGAGATGATGGTGCCAAGTATATTTTCGTAGCGACTTAATTCTGGCTCTAGAATTTCCAAATTTAATTCGCACGAATCCCTGAGCTGCTCCAGATTATTTGGTGTAGGGATTGTGGCCTTCTGAAAAAATTTGGTCATGATATGGTCTCGTTCATCGGCTCGAAGTTGAAGCCAATTCTGCCCATCAACGAAACATTGTTCTAGGAGCCTTCGTTTCAACGAGTTTTGTCCTTTTTTGGTCTTGTACCAAAAGTACCCACGTTCGAGTGTGATGCTTAATGATGCAATCGATGCGATTCCAAGAGGTATGACCGAAATACCTCCGAATTGACTGAGATCCACAGCTTTTTATAATTAAACCCAGTTTGTATTGGATCGCCCCTCATTGTCAGGTTACAAATAATTGCCCCTATCATTTTGAGATGGCTCGTGTATCAATTGAGTAGATTGATGCTCCTTTGGCTTTGGTTTCGCACTATTCTGTTGGTGCATTGAATTGAGATTAAAGATAAAATCATTAGGCAAGCCTTATCAAAGATAAAGTCTCGGGAGGGTGTGCTTATGACCGCTTCGATGCGAAGCATTCTTATTTTATTCATTATTGGTAGTCTTCCTTGCTTATTTCTGACTTCGCTTTCGATTGGTGACGCAGACGTCGGTCCACAACAAGTTTTAAACTACTTTTTTGGCGAAAAGATAACATCAATCGACCGTCTTGTTATTCAAGACATTCGTATGCCTCGTGCATTGGCTGCAGTCCTCACAGGAGCTGCACTTGGTATATCTGGTGCGATGTTGCAGGGAATGCTACGGAACCCTTTGGCGAGTCCCTTTTTGTTGGGGATCTCATCCGGAGCCGGTGTTTGTGTCGTTATCCTTTTTGCATTTAATGTTGCCGCTTTTTGGATACCTGTCGGTGCATGGCTCGGAGCCGTTATTGCCGCTGCACTTGTGTTCTTCATTTCTTATCAGCGTCAACACATTTCACTGGAACGTCTGATTCTGGCTGGTGTTGCTGTGAGTAGTGTTCTCGGATCAATACAAGCTATTTTTCTGCTTCGCTCGGACGACACTCGAATTCAGAATTCTCTCACATGGCTTTCTGGCACTTTGGCCGCACGCACCTGGGATGATTTGGCGTTCACTTGGGTGCCAATTGTGGTTTGCATCGTTGCTTCGCTTGCGTTTGCGAAACAACTTAATTTGGCATTGCTTGATGATGATACGAGTCAATCCCTTGGATTGTCACTCATCAAGTTAAGACTCATGGTTGGTTTTATCGCGACAATATTAACGGCATGCGCAGTTTGCATCTCTGGTCTTGTTGGTTTTGTTGGCCTTGTCATCCCCCATATGGTTCGTTTGGTATGTGGTACCAATTTTATGTATGTTTTGCCCATGTCTGGTTTGATGGGCGGAGTTGTTCTTTTGGGTGCTGATGCACTTGCCAGAACCTATTTATGGGAGTTGCCGGTTGGCTTGGTGACATCGCTGATTGGTTCTCCCTTTTTCATCTACCTGCTTCAACGGCGTCGTCTACGCCAATCAATGTGATGACCCAATTGGATGCGTGCAACTTAAATTTTTTGGTTGAAGGGTCTTCCATTCTTGAGAACGTTTCTTTGTCTGTTTCTTCTGGTGAATGGTTGGGTATCGCCGGCCTCAACGGATCAGGGAAATCGACACTGCTGAAATGCATGGCTGGCTTGCTGATTCCCTCTTCTGGGCAAATGTCTATGGATGGTCAGCCATATTCCCAGGTTGATCATATTCATCGCAAGCTATCTATCATGTCTCAGCGCACCGATGTGTTAACCGCGATGAGTGTGTTGGATCTTGTTCGCCTTGGTCGTTATCCCCATTTACCTTCCTGGAGCTTCTCGCTTTCGACCATTGATCATGAACGGGTTGAGTATGCACTTGATTTCACGGGTTTAAACGATTTTCGTCATCGTCAAGTCAATACACTCTCCGGCGGTGAGAGGCAGAGAGCTTTTCTCGCACTCTCTCTTGCGCAAGATGGATCGGTCTTGCTGTTTGATGAACCCACCAATCATTTGGATCTTGTGGCGCAGATTCAGATCTTGTCTTTACTGCGTCGCCTTGCAGATCAGGGAAAGATTGTTGTGTCTGTTCTGCATGATCTCAATCAACTTTCCAAGTACTGCTCCCGATTGGCACTGTTGCGAGACGGTGGCTTGGTGGCCGAAGGAGCGATGGATCATGTCTTCACTTCTCCTAACCTAAAACTTACTTTTGGTTTGGATATCGATGTTGTTCAGTCCCATGATCGCTTATGTGCAATCATTTGATCCAGACGAGCCTGTCTTAGTGGTGACAAATATTGGTTGCAATTGGTTCTTTCCCTGCTATTTCGGTGTCAACGTATTATTGTTTAGTTGAATTGATTCAGTGGAAATGCGTCGTTGGACTCTTCTTGTCTCTTGTCTTCTGTCGTTGAATTTTTCTGGACAGACTTTTGCTCAGGGCAATGACATTAGAGTTGAAAAAGCCAGGCGAGTCGTTGCACTTTCATCCCTTTCTGCTGATCTTGTTGTATCGATCAACCCCGATGTTTTGATAGGAGTCCCTGGGACATCATTAACCAATAAGGATCCTAGATATTCCGGCTTAAAGCGCGTTTCAAATGGTCGAAGTCAGCCCAGTGTTGAACTGATTTTGGCCCTTAATCCAGACCTTGTGATTGGTGCTGAGGGTTTTCATTCCCGTGTACTCAATGCACTCAATAAATTGGGTGTGAATACGTTAGCTGTCAAGGTCAATCGTTGGGATCGGCTTGAAGAAGCTTCTCGAACTTTGGTAGATAGAATCGTAAACGCCGTATCGATTGATTCTCAACTCAGCAAGTTGTGCTCAACGCAGACGTCTTCCAAAACTTCTGGAACCAGTGTTCTGATTCTTGCTGGCGTCTCTCCGAAGCTTTCTCCCGGTCAGCAAAGCTGGTCAGGATCACTTCTTGATCGTTTGGGTCTTGTAAATTCCACAAAAGGACTCCCAGGATCCAGTGAGTTCTCGGGCTACATCACGATGTCGAATGAGCGACTTTTGGCGGTCAAGCCTGAGAAGGTTCTTGTTGTTAACCCTTCCGGGGATTCCGAACAAACGGTTCGGTCTCTGATTCCCTTCTTCCCCGGATTAAAGGCGAGTGATTTCAAGGCGATGGAGTATTACGGATTGATCAATCCCGGTAGTTTGTCCAGCATCCAGAAGGCTTGTACTGCATTGTCCAGTCTTTAGGCGTACTGAGGCTGGAAGTCTTGTTGGATTAGATTTGCTGGACAAGCACTGGTTCGGATGAGTTGGCAGGAGCGCAAACGTCCCATTTGTCTGGAAAAGCGTTTTGAGTTTGATAGCTACGATTCAACCCGTGATTTCCTCGACAGACTGGGCGACCACAGTGAGGCCATCCAACGCTTCCCAGACATCAGTTTTGGTCGCACGTATGTGAACATCACAATTCGGCCGGAGGATGACGGTGCTGATGCCCATCTGAGTGACGCTGACAGGGCCCTGGCCGTTGAGATTGATGACCTCCTCGGTTGATCTTCAGGCGGCCTATGCCGAATCCGGCGCCGTTGAAGTGCTTGAACAACTGGATCGTGAGTTGATCGGTTTGGCTCCAGTCAAAACTCGGATCCATGAGATTGCAGCGTTGTTGTTGGTGGATCAAGCCCGGCAGCAATTGGAGTTGCCCAGCACCGCTCCAGGGCTGCACATGTCGTTTACCGGTCGTCCGGGTACGGGTAAAACCACCGTTGCTCAGAGGATGTCGCAGATCCTTCACCGCCTTGGTTATCTCCGAAAAGGCCATGTGGTTTCCGCCACTCGCGATGATCTTGTTGGTCAATACGTCGGTCATACTGCACCCAAAACCAAGGAGATGCTCAAGCGAGCCCAGGGGGGTGTGTTGTTCATTGATGAGGCTTATTACCTCTATAAACCTGACAACGAGCGTGATTATGGTCCCGAAGCGATTGAAATTTTGTTGCAGGAAATGGAGAATAACAGCAGCGATGTAGTTGTTATTTTTGCTGGTTATAAAGACAGAATGGATGCGTTTTATGGATCTAATCCTGGGCTTTCCTCCCGGGTTGCTCATCACCTTGATTTTCCTGATTACAGCAATGATGAGCTGATGGCTATTGCCACACTGTTGCTTGATGCTCAGAACTATCGCTTTAGTTCAGATGCAAAAGCCGCATTTGAGGAGTACATCGAAAGACGGCGGCTGCTTCCATTTTTCGCCAACGCACGTTCGATTCGTAATGCTCTTGATCGGGCTCGGTTACGTCAGGCCAATCGACTGTTTGCTCGGCTGGATCAACCGGCCACTCGCGACGATTTGATCACGATTGAATCCTCAGATATCCGGGCCAGTCGCGTGTTTGAAGGCGAAGTGGAGGGATATCACCAGAAGGGATCGGTTGCGAATTCCACGCATAGCTGACCACTCTTGGCTGCTGGCACGGTGCTGATGCAGGCGCGCACCGTTTTGCCGTTCACATCGATCTCGCAGGCCCCGCAGCTGCCGCCCATGCAACCGGTCGGAATGCTGACGCCTGCGGCATTGGCCGCTTCCAGCCAGTCCTGGCCAACCTCAACTTTGGTTTCACGGCCGTTGGGCCAACGCACTGGGATGGCGGCCATCAGCTCAACAGCGGCTCAAGGTTCACATGCTCTTCGAAGGCATTGGCCAGGCGTTCGAGCAGTTGATTGCGGTGATCGGCATGGTGTTGACGCTCGGTGCTCAGAGGGGAGAGCCCCTTGCGTTGTCGAAGGCTGTTCAACCAGTGGCGACGCCAGGGTCCGTTGTCGAGCAGGCCGTGAAGGTAGGTGCCGACGATGTCGCCTCCAGCCGCTGATGTTGTCCACCAGCCCAGCCCACTCTCGGCACAAAGCTCTTGCAAGCTCGGATCGGCCCAGGTTTGACCGTGGTGCAGCTCGAAGCCCTTCAGCGCAGTGTCTTCCGGCCACCGGGCCTGAACGATTCGCTGCTGAAGGGTCTTGCTGCCACCGAAACGGGTGTTGATGGGGAGCAAGCCAACTCCCTGCCAGGGGCCAGTCCCTTCCCCACCCTCCAGATCGTCGGGATCCTCCAGAAGCTCACCCAGCATCTGCATCCCTCCGCAAATGGCCAGCACGTTGCCTCCATGGTCTGCGTAGCTCCGGAGCTGTTGTTCCAGGCCACTGGTCCGCAGGGCGTGAAGATCCCGGAGGGTTTGCTTGCTGCCCGGAAGGATCACGGCATCGGGCTGGCCAAGGTCTTCACCCGGCTCCACCCAGCGCAACCGCAGGCTTGTTTCGGCTTCCAGCGGATCCAGATCGGAGAAGTTGCTCAAGGAGGGCAGGCGTAGGACGGCGATCTCCAGATCGACGGCCCCGCGGCTGGGTTTTCGCTCCAGCAGGTCAAGTGAATCCTCTGGAGGAAACAATTCATTCAGCCAGGGCATTACCCCCAGCACAGGCACACCGGTGTTGTCTTCCAGCCAGGTGCGTCCTTCATCAAATAGTTCCCTTCGACCGCGGAAACGGTTGATCAGGATGCCTTTGATCAGCGGCCGTTCCACCGGCCGGAGCAGATTCATGGTTCCAACGATCTGTGCAAACACCCCGCCGCGCTCGATGTCGGCCACCAGCAAGCAGTTCGCTTTCAGGAACAGAGCGAGCCGCAGGTTGGTCAGGTCCCTGTGCTGCAGGTTCACCTCCACCGGGCTTCCCGCTCCCTCCAGCACCAGGCGGCCCTGCGGCCAGTGCTGCTGCAGTGCATCAAGCCCACCGCGGATGGCCTGCCAGCCCGGTTTGAACCAGTCTCGGTAATAGTGCTCCGCTTGAGCCGTGCCCACGCTGCGGCCGTTGTGGATCACTTCGCTGCTGCTGTCACCGCGGGGCTTGAGCAGCACAGGATTCATGGCGCAGCTGGGTTCCAGGCCGGCCGCCCAGGCCTGCATTGCCTGGGAGTAGGCCATCTCGAGGCCATCCGTATCAACCCAGGCGTTGTTGCTCATGTTCTGCCCTTTGAACGGCAGGGGTTGCTCACCGCGGCGTTTGAGCACCCTGCATAGAGCCGCCGTCATCAGCGACTTGCCCGCTCCACTTGAGGTTCCAAGCACCATCAGCGTCTTGGGAGCGGTCAAAACGGCCAGCGACGGCGAAGGCCAATGCGCAGCCAATCCCAGGGCGAGGCCTTTTTCTCGAGCAATTCACTGTCTTCGTCGAGGAGTTGTCGGCCTAGGGGCGTCAGGCGAAAGCGGCTTGTCAGTCCCTGACCATCCACTTCCCGTCGCAGCACGCCAACGGTGATCAGCCAGCGCAGTTCATCCTCAAGCCCATCGGGGGTGGCCGGCCAGCGACGGCCGCGACCAAAACGTGCGCGATTTTTCCAGAGCGTCTCGGCGTCCATTCCCTCTTGCTGCAGGGTCCGGTAAAGCGGTTCGCTAAAAGGGAGGCATCGCATCGAGCGCGCGGCCCGGCTTCGGCTGCGGGGAGCCAGCAGGTCGTCGGTGGGGTGATCGATGGTGCGGCCTCCCGTCGGTGGCAGCCTACGGAGCACCAACAAAGGTTGCGTTTCGGTGCTTTTGCTTGCTTCGGCCTCACCGGCCCGCCGTCGTCTGCTGGAGCAGGCCGGAATCCCCCATCGAGTTCGGGTGAGTGGCGTGGATGAACGGGCCATTTCCGCCCCAGACCCTTCGCTGTTGGTGCAGCGGCTGGCGCAGGCCAAGGCCACGGCGGTGCATCAGGCACTGGACTCAGTTGCAGATGCTGGAACCAGCGCCGTTCTGGGCTGCGATTCCGTTCTCGTGTTTGAGGGCGAGATCTTTGGTAAACCAGCCGATGCGGCTGAAGCGGTAAGGCGCTGGCGCCGGATGGCTGGTCAGCGTGGGGAACTGCTGACGGGGCATTGCCTCATGCCTGTTGGAGGGGAAACGGTGATGAGCTGTGTGAGCACAGGGGTGTTGTTTGGAGCGCTCACCCCCAGCGAAATTGATGATTACGTGGCGACGGGTGAGCCGTTGCAGTGTGCTGGTGGCTTTGCTCTTGAGGGGCGTGGCGGTTTATGTGTGGCAGGTCTTGAAGGCTGTTATTCCAACGTGATCGGATTAAGCCTGCCTTGGTTGCGTCAGCAGTTGAGGTTGATGGCCGCTTCGACATGAGACGGGTGCAGCGTCTGTTGCTCAGTGCCGGTCTGGCCGGGCTGGCAACGGTCGGGTTTGTGCTGGTTGTGGGGGCAAGCGCAGATGCCTTGGTGGTCTTGCTGTTCGCTGGTTTCTGGATCGGGCTGCATGCCTTCCTGGGGTTTGTTCGTCTGAGCCAGCGTCTGGATCGTGCCGCGGGGTTGAAATTGTTGTCATCCACCGAGTACGAACGCCTGACGGATCTGACGGATCTGACGGAGGGGGGGGGTGTGATTCCCGAAGAAGAGATCGTTAGGCGTTGATCCCCGCTTGGCGAGCTCTTTCCGTTCAATCGAGCCACAAAAAAACGCAGCCCTTAAGCAGGGCTGCGCAATGACAATGAAACTGCGCTGATGAAAATCAGACCTTGCGGGAGTAGTACTCAACCACCAGCAGTTCTTTGATCTCCAGGGCAACCCATTCGCGTTCACAGCGACCGGTGACCTTGGCGCTGAGCTTGGCTTTGTCCAGTTCCAGGTGGGTCGGCACGTTGGCCAGACCGGGGAACTCGAGGTTGCCCTCGGCAAGCTTCTTGCTGCACTTGCGCTCGCGGATGGCGACGACATCGCCGGGCTTGCACTGGTAACTGGCGATGTCGGTCACACGACCGTTCACGGTCACGTGGCCGTGGTTCACCAGCTGACGGGCGCCTGGCACGGTGGGACCGAAGCCAAGGCGGAAACAAACGTTGTCGAGACGGTTCTCGAGCAGCTTGAGCAGGTTGGTTCCTGTGGAACCCTCCTGGGCGCGCGCTTTCTTCACGTAACGCACGAGCTGACGCTCGGAGACGCCGTAGTTGAAGCGAAGCTTCTGCTTCTCTTCGAGACGGATCGCGTATTCAGAGCGCTTGCGACGGGCTTGGCCGTGCTGACCGGGGGGATAGGACCGCTTTGCGGCCTTCCGGGTGAGACCAGGGAGGTCTCCCAAGCGCCGCGTGATCCTCAGGCGAGGGCCGCGGTATCGAGACATGGGTTGGAAGTTTGTTTGGTCAAGTCGTGTTCGATTTAGCCATGCTGGAACCCAGGGAGTTCCGGCATCTCCATTCGTGCACGAATCTGACACCTTATCTGGCGATCCATCCCCAACCCTTCAGCAGCGGTTCAACCAAAGCGTTGCTTCGCTGCTGCTGGCCTTGATCGGTTTCTACCGCAGCTTCATCTCACCCATACTCGGCCCCCGTTGTCGCTTCACACCCACCTGCAGCGCCTATGGCTTGGAAGCGATCCAGAAGCATGGGCCCTGGAAGGGAGGGTGGCTCACGTTGAAACGGTTGCTGCGCTGTCATCCCTTCACCCCCTGTGGCTGCGACCCGGTGCCCGACTGAACGATGGCTGATCTTGTTCTGTTCAGCCGCCAGGGCTGCTGTTTATGTGAAGGGCTCGAGCAACGTCTGCGCGATCTGGATCTGCAGGCGTTGGGGCTGGTCTTGATGGTGGTGGATATCGACTCCCCCACGGTTGCGGCGGAACTGCGCGCCCGCTACGACCTCGAGGTGCCGGTGCTTCAGCTCGACGGCCGGGAGCTGGCTCGGGTGTCCCCCCGACTGATCGGGGATGGGCTGTTCAACTGGTTGCAACGGGGCCTGTCCAACCCGGCGGACCCGGTTTAGAACGAGCGTCTTCTCCGGAATCGTCATGGTCCACTCGTTGCATGCCCTGCTGCGCGATGTTGGCCTTGCCGTTCCAGCAGAGCTTGCCAATGTTCAGCTCAGCGGGATCACAAGCGATTCCAGGGCCGTTGCAACGGATGCGTTGTTCCTCGGGTTGCCCGGAGTTCAGGTGGATGGCGGTCGCTTCTGGCGTCAGGCGTTGGAGGCCGGTGCCGCCGCAGCTGTGATCGGTCCTCAGGCCGCACAGCTCGATCCGCCGGATGCGAATGACCCTGTGCTGGTCCTGGATGAACCCGTGGCCCAGACCCTGGGAGAACTATCCGCCGCTTACTGGGATATGCCTTGTCGGCGCATGGGGCTGATCGGTGTGACGGGCACCAACGGCAAAACCACTGTCACTCACCTGATTGAGCATCTCGCCAGTGTTGTCGGCGGTCCGACTGCTCTGTTCGGCACTCTGGTGAATCGCTGGCCTGGGCACAGCATCACCGCGACCCACACCACCGCTGTGGCTGATCGTTTGCAGGGTCAGCTGGCTGAGGCTGCTGCTGCCGGTTGCAAGCTCGCTGCCATGGAAGTCAGTTCCCATGCTCTCGATCAGCAGAGGGTGGCCGGCTGTCGTTTTTCTGGGGCGGTGTTCACCAACCTCACCCAGGACCATCTCGATTACCACCACTCCATGGAGGCCTACTACGAGGCCAAGGCTCTGCTGTTCGATGCGCCCATGCTTTCAGGCGATGGTTCACAAGCTGTGGTCAACGTTGATGACCCCTGGGGGCAGCGGTTGGCGGATCGGCTGGGGCCCAGGGCCTGGCGCAGCTCCCTTGTGGATGCGTCAGCGGAACTCCACATCTGTGATCTGGACATGACAGGGCAAGGGGTGCGAGGCCGCCTGATCACTCCGGCGGGGTCGGGCCTGTTCCATTCCCCACTGCTCGGGCGCTTCAACCTGATGAACCTGTTGCAGGCGGTGGGTGTTCTGCTGCAACAAGGCCTGCCTCTGCCGCGTTTGCTGGAGGCCCTCGGCAGCTTCCGCGGTGTGCCAGGGCGCATGGAGCGCGTGCTGTTGAGCGGTGCCGAGACCAAGCAACTGCCGACGGTGCTTGTGGACTATGCCCACACGCCGGACGGTCTCGAGAATGCGCTGATGGCGGCCCGTCCCTTCGTGGAGGGCAAGTTGATCTGCGTGTTCGGCTGTGGCGGTGACCGTGACCGGGGCAAGCGCCCTCAGATGGCAGCGATCTCGGCCCGCCTGGCGGATCGTTTGGTGGTCACTTCAGACAATCCGCGCACCGAAGACCCTCAGCAGATTCTCGATGATGTGGTGGCCGGTGTTCCTGCGGGCAGTGACCTGCTCGTGAACAGCGATCGGGCCACGGCGATCGCAACGGCCGTGGCCGAGGCTTCCATGAACGATTTGGTGCTGATCGCCGGTAAAGGTCATGAGGATTATCAGATTCTTGGCACCGAGAAGATTCACTTTGACGATCGTGAGGAAGCGGAGAGGGCGCTGCTGATCAGGGTTTCGGCCTGATCAGCGGGAGCTGCCACGAAGCTCCCGGAGCAGGGCATCAATGTCTTCGGCGGTGGTGCATACGTGTGTGCAGGCCCGCAGGCAGGCCGGATCGGCCAGGTCGCGGATCCAGATTCCGTGTTTTCCCAGCCTCTGAACCCAGTCAGTCGGGGTGCGCTCCCCCGCGATCTGGAAGCTCACCAGCCCGCTGGCAGGGGGGGCATTCAGCAGTGTTGCGGTGCCGTCGATGCGCTGCAGTTCAGTCCAGAGAGCCGCGCTTTTTGAGCGGATTGTTGCCAACCGCTGTTCCGCCGAGCCCTCCTGTTCCAGCAGATCGAGGGAACTGCGCAGTCCAGCCAACAGCGGTACGCAGCTCGTGGCCACTTCAAAGCGGCGGCTGTCGGAGTGGAACGGGGCGCTGGCGTTCAGATCCGCTTTGCTTTCATCCCGCAGGCTTCGCCAGCCGATCAAGGTTGGTTGCCCCTCGCTCAGCACCCGCTCGGACAGGGCCACACCTCCGAGTCCCTCAGGGCCGCAGGCCCACTTGTGGCCGGTGAAGGCATAAATATCGGCAGCGGCGGCGGCTTCAGTCACGGGGATCTGACCAAAGCTCTGGGCTGCATCCACCAGCAGGAAGGGCTGGCGGCTGTGGGCGCTCAGCAGCTCAGCGACTTTTGGAATGGGCATGATCTGGCCCGTGTTCCAAAGCAGATGCGAGAGCACCACCAGCCGGGTTGAAGGATGGAGTGCTTGCTCCAATTGCGCCAGGGCGCCGGCATCCGTGGCGGCGGCATCTCCCCGAAGATGCTTCACCGGCAGGGTGTCGATCACCAGGTGCTCACGCCTGGCCAGCTCCACGCAGGCCGCCACCACTCCAGGGTGCTCGCAGTCGCTGATCAACAGATGGTCACCCGCCTCGAAGGGCAGGCCCCAAAGCGGCAGCACACAACCGCTGGTCACGTTCTCGCTTAACGACAAGCGATGAGGACCAACACCGCAAAGCTGGGCCAGCCGTCGGCGGGTATTGTTGGCTTCAGCTCCGATGTACGGCCACACGTCGGTGGTGAATGGCCCGAGCTCCTGGATGCGTATCCAGCTGTTGGTGATGGCATCGAGTGAGGGCGTCGGCAGTGGCCCCTGGCCGCCGTAGTTGAAATAAATCTTGCTTGCCAGTGCCGGGCAGAGTTCGCGCATGGAACGGGGCGTCAACGCAGATCGAATGGAGCGAATTTGGTCAGCCTGAAAAGGGCATCACTGCAAGCGCCGCCTCTCCTGAGGGATCCGTGAATGGACAGGCTTTTCAGAGCACCTGCACCACTTCACTCACTTCGGGAATGCATTCGCGCATTTTGCGCTCGATGCCCATCTTCAAGGTCATCGTGCTGCTCGGGCAGCTGCCGCAGGCGCCCTGCAAGCGCACCTTCACAATCGGGCCATCGAGCTCAACCACTTCCACGTTGCCACCATCGGCCATCAGGAACGGGCGCAGCTCATCGAGCACCTTTTCAACGTTTTCCAGGGTCAGGGCCATGGTTTCGGTGCTCATCGGGCGTCCGCAAAGATCAGCGACTTAAGCCTACGGAGTGGCCCCATAGGGTGACGAGAGCGGTTTACACCCCATAAGTCCGGTGCAGCAGAACGGCTCCTCACCCTCTGAAGCCCAGTACGACGCCGTTCTGGTGGGAGCTGGGATCATGGGCGCCACCCTGGCGGCTCTGTTGCATGAGCTGGATCCGTCCCTGCGGCTGCTGATGCTTGAGCGGTTGGAGGCGCCGGCGCTCGAAAGCAGCGCTGCCATGAACAATGCCGGCACTGGCCATGCAGCCAACTGCGAACTGAATTACACCCCGATGCAGGCCGATGGCACTGTGGCGACGGCTAAGGCGGTGTCGATCAACGCCTCCTTTGAGCGCAGCCTTGAGTTCTGGAGTTCGCTGCAGCAGAAGGGACGACTCGACACCGGCGGCTTTTTGCGCCAGGCGGCGCACATCAGTGCGGTGTGGACAGCGGAGAACATCGCCTTTCTTCGACAGCGCTACGGACAGCTAAACGAACTACCGGCCTTCTCAGCGATGCGCTGGAGTGAAGACCCAGTTGAGCTGGCGGAGTGGATGCCCCTGGTGATGGAGGGGCGGAATCCGCAGCAGCCGGTGGCGGCAACCAGGATCGAGCGCGGCACCGATGTGGATTTCGGTGCACTCACCCAGGCCTATCTGCTGCCTTTGCAGCAGAGCGGTGCTCTCGAGCTGCGCTATGGCACCCAAGTTCAGAACCTCAAGCGGATTCGCCGATCCGATATGACCGAGGGGGACTGGCGGGTTGTGTTCAAGGGGCCCTCTGGGAAAAAAGAAGTGCGGGCACCATTTGTGTTTCTGGGTGCTGGTGGTGGTGCTTTGCCACTGCTTCAACGCTCCGGCATTCCTGAAGCGGATGATTTCGCTGGATTCCCAGTGAGTGGCCTCTGGCTGGTGTGCGGTGATGCGTCCCTGGCGGAACGCCAGACCGCCAAGGTGTATGGCAAGGCGGCGGTGGGTGCACCGCCGATGTCGGTCCCGCATCTCGATACCCGCTGGATCAATGGTCAGCGCTCGCTGCTGTTCGGCCCCTTCGCTGGCTTCAGCAGCAAATTCCTCAAAGAGGGCTCCTTGCTGGATCTGCCTGGATCGGTGCGTGCCACCAATTTGCTGCCGATTCTGCAGGTGGGGGCCACCAATGTGGATCTGGTGAAGTACCTGATCAACGAGCTGCGCCAGAGCCCGGAGCAGCGCCATGCCGCCCTGCAGGAGTTCATGCCCACGGCCCGCTCCGGCGACTGGGACCTGTCGGTGGCCGGCCAGCGGGTGCAGATCATCAAGCGCAGCAAAGCGGGCGGCAAGTTGCAGCTGGGCACAGAAGTTGTGGCTGCTGAGGATGGTTCCCTGGCAGCACTGCTGGGGGCTTCGCCCGGGGCCAGCACGGCGGTGACGATCATGCTGGAGGTGCTAGAGCGCTGCTTCGGCGAGCGGTTGAAGAGCGCCAGCTGGAGTGAACGCCTGAAGCAGTTGCTGCCGACTTACGGCAGTGATCCGCTGCAGGATTCCTCGGTGTTCGATGCCATGCGGGCGCGCAGCAATGCGGTGCTGGGTCTCACGGGCTGAACGCTATTGGCCCAGATTCACCAGCACCACACCCGCGGTGATTAGTCCGATGCCGATCAACTGGGTGGGATTGAGCAACTGGCTGTAGGCGAAACGGCCAACCAGCACGATCACCACGGTGCCGATCCCGCTCCAGAGGGCATAGGTGAGCCCCAGGGGAATGCTCAGCACCACCCGCGACAACAGGGTCATGGCGATGGCGTAGGCCCCGAACACCAGCAGGGTGGGCAACGGCCGGGTCATCCCCTCCGAGAGGCGCAGAAAGGAGGTGCCGATTACTTCGGCGCTGATGGCCAGCAGCAACAGGATCCAGGGCTGACTCATAACTGTGGATGGTTCATAACCGCTTCTGCCCCCTCCCTAGGATTGATTCAACGATGAAATCTGGACCCGAGCCGGGATTCCGCAGCTGCATGACCGACGCTCCCGTCTCACGGATCCGCAACTTCTGCATCATTGCCCATATCGACCACGGCAAGTCGACCCTGGCTGATCGGTTGCTGCAGGACACCGGCACGGTGGCCAACCGGGACATGCAGGAGCAGTTCCTGGACAACATGGATCTGGAGCGGGAGCGGGGGATCACGATCAAGCTCCAGGCCGCTCGGATGAACTACACAGCGTCCGATGGAGAGGACTACGTCCTCAACCTGATCGATACCCCTGGCCATGTGGATTTCTCCTACGAGGTGAGCCGCAGCCTGCAGGCCTGCGAAGGCGCTCTGCTGGTGGTGGATGCCAGCCAGGGGGTTGAGGCACAAACCCTGGCCAATGTGTATCTGGCGCTGGAGAACGATCTGGAGATCATTCCGGTGCTCAACAAGATCGATCTGCCCGGTGCCGATCCGGATCGAATCAAGGAGGAGATCGAAGCAATCATCGGGCTGGATTGCAGCAATGCCATTCCCTGCTCCGCCAAGACCGGCATGGGAGTTCCTGAGATCCTGCAGGCGGTGGTCGACAAGGTTCCACCGCCGAATGATGCGGTGCAGGAGCCGACCCAGGCGCTGATTTTCGATTCCTATTACGACCCCTACCGGGGCGTAATTGTGTATTTCCGGGTGATGAGTGGCCGGATCAACTGCAAAGACAAGGTGCTGTTGATGGCCAGCAAGAAGACCTATGAACTCGACGAAATCGGGATCATGGCGCCGGATCAGAGAAAGGTGGATGAACTCCACGCTGGCGAAGTGGGCTATCTGGCGGCCTCAATCAAGGCGGTGGCCGATGCCCGGGTGGGGGACACGATCACGCTGGTGAGCGAGCCGGCCGATGCGCCGTTGCCGGGTTACACCGAGGCCAAGCCGATGGTGTTCTGCGGCCTGTTTCCCACGGAGGCCGATCAGTACCCGGACCTGCGTGATGCTCTTGACAAACTGCAGCTATCTGACGCGGCGCTGAAGTACGAGCCGGAAACCAGCAGTGCCATGGGCTTCGGCTTCCGCTGCGGCTTCCTTGGTCTGCTGCACATGGAGATCGTGCAGGAGCGGCTGGAGCGCGAATACGACCTCGATCTGATCGTCACCGCGCCATCGGTGATCTACAAGGTGAACATGATCGATGGCTCAGAGGTGATGGTGGACAATCCCGCCACCCTTCCCGATCCGCAGAAGCGTGAATCGATCGAAGAGCCCTACGTGAAGATGGAAATCTATGCACCGAATGAATACAACGGTGCTCTGATGGGCCTCTGCCAGGAACGGCGCGGTGAGTACATCGACATGAAGTACATCACCACCGATCGGGTGACGTTGATTTACGAATTACCGCTGGCGGAGGTGGTGACCGACTTCTTCGATCAGATGAAGACGCGGACCCAGGGCTATGCCTCGATGGAATACAGCCTGATTGGCTACCGCAAGAACCAGCTGGTGCGGCTTGATGTGTTGATCAATGGTGAGCGGGCCGATGCTCTCACCACGATCGTCCACCAAGACAAGGCCTACAACGTGGGTAAGGCTCTGGTGGAGAAACTGAAGGAACTGATTCCCCGCCAGCAGTTCAAGATTCCGATCCAAGCGTCCATCGGCAGCCGGATCATTGCTTCCACCAGCATCAGCGCCATCCGCAAGGATGTGCTGGCCAAGTGTTACGGCGGTGACATTTCGCGGAAGAAGAAACTGCTCAAGAAACAGGCCAAAGGCAAGAAGCGCATGAAGGCCATGGGCAAGGTGGATGTGCCGCAGGAGGCCTTCATGGCGGTGTTGAAGTTGAATGATTGATGGCTCTGCTGCGGTGGTGTATTCCATCGGTGCTGCGCCATCGCCGATCTGGCGTGGTCCGGTGCTGATGCGCTGTGGGCCGGCCTTCACCCTTGATGGTCGCCCTTCCTCAGGCGCCTATCAGAACCGTGTGGTGCTCGATGGTGTGGCGCGGTTCGCTGTGGACGACCACCCTGAGCTGCCGGTGCTGTTGCTGCAGCTTGAGCAACGCAGTGGGGATCAGCTGATCCGCTCATCCGCGGTGGGCTGAGGTTCCAGCAGAAAGAACAGCAGCACGCTGATCTGTGCCAGCACCAGCAGCAGATGGTCGAGCCAGCCGAACTGCACCCCCATCCCCATGGCGGTGATCCAGCTGTTCACCAGCACCATCACGATGGTGAACATCGCCAGCACCAGAGCCGGCAACAGCCTCAGCTCGCGCCGGTCGTTCCACAGGGCCAGCAGCAGTGGAAGCAACACCATGGTGGAGAGCCCGTGCAGCACCCGCATGGACAGATCGCTGTGCAGGTGCGGTGTGATCGCGGCCCAGGCATTGGCGGGAATCAGCAGGGAGCTGACCAGCAGGTAGGCAATCATCGCGGCAACGTCACGGTGAAGCAGCTGCCCTCATTGATGCGGCTGCGCAATTCAATTGTGCCGCCCATTCCTTCCACCAGAAGCTTCACCACCGATAAACCAAGCCCTGAGCCTGTTTTCTCCGCTGCGTTGCTGCCTCGTTGGAAGCGCTCGAACACCGACTCCTGCTCCGCCTTGGGGATCCCGATGCCCTGATCAAGCACTCCAATGTGCCCACCACTGCCGGTGGTGTGCAACTCAAGCCGGATGGGTCGCCCAAGTGGTGAGTACTTGTCGGCGTTCTCGATCAGGTCCAGCAGCACCTGGCGCAGTCGGGCAGGATCAGCTTGCACCAGCACCGATCGCTGCTCGGGATCCTCGGGAAGCATCAGCTCAAGAGGTCGTTCCAAGGTGGATCGGGCGAGGTCGGCCACCTGCTCCAGCTGATCGGCCAGGGTCACCGGTTCAGTTCTGATCTCCAGATGGCCGAAGTCGCTCCGGGATAAATCGAGCAGATCATTGAGCAGCTTCCGCATGCGGATGCTTTCTTCCTCGGCGGTGCGCAGCCCCTTCACCTGTCCTTCCGTGAGGTTGTCGCCACGGCGGATGGTCCGCTGCACGTAGCCCTGAACGATGGTGAGTGGGGTGCGCAGTTCATGGCTCACCGCACTGACGAACTGCCGCTGCTGAGTGAATGCGTCCGACAGTCTCTGCAGCAGTTCGTTGTAGTTCCGTTCAAGCTGCATCACCTCCATCGGACCCTCGTTCAACGCCAGTTGAGCTGAATCGAGGGTGTCGGCGGTGACTGCATCGGTGGCTGCGCTGAGTGCGGCCAGGGGCTGCACGATCCGCCGCACCAGCCAGGTCACGGTGAGCAGGGTGATCGCCAGGCAGCTGCCCCAGATCAGGATCATCAGGCTCAGGTAATTGCTGAGAGCACGCTGGTTCTCGCTCACTTCCTGGCTGACCCAGAGCATCTCTCCGGAGGGAAAGCGCTCCACCAATTCGCTGAGGTAGGTCCTGTCCACCAGTTCCAACCGTTGCAGCTGCCCCACCACCCGTTCGGGGTTGGCGTTCATCGCCAAACGGATGCTGCTCTCCTTGATAGGCAGGTGATCGCTCTGGGGCAGCAGCAGGTTTCCGTTGGCTTGCTCAATCCAGAGCTGGCGGCGCAGGTTGGAGTGGAGCAGCAGCTCCTGGCGCAGCAGCTGCGGTTGATCCCCGGCCTCTTCCAGGCAGGTTTCAATGGCTTGCGCACTTTGGTTGAGGTCTCCACGGGTGGAGTCGATCAGGTTGCGCTGCCCGATCCAGAGGCCAGCAATCGACGCGCCGGTGAATCCAACGAACACAGCCAGATAAGTGGCCAGCTGCAGTTGACCCTGCAGGGTGCCCAGAAGTTGCCGGCGCCAGGGGCGGGATGGTCCCATCTGGCTATTCTCCCGCGGTTGGCGAGATGATGCAGCGAGTTCGTTTTGATCAACGTTGGTCCAGAGCCTCTCCACCCGGATGGCCCGCTGGGGACTGGTGATCGTTGCGGTTTACCTGATGGTGGCTCTGCTCACACCGGTTCTGGTGAGCCTGGGCTGGTTGCCCGATGCGAATGCTGGTCTGGCGAATCCGATTTACGACAGCCCCAGCTGGAGCCACTGGTGCGGAACCGATCGCCTCGGCCGCGACGTCTGCGTGCGCACGATGGCTGCCAGTGGTGTTGCCCTGCAGGTGGTGCTGCTGGCGGTGGGCCTGGCGCTGTTGCTCGGTGTTCCCCTCGGGATGGTGAGTGGATACCTGGGGGGCGGTGTGGACCGGGTGCTGGTGTTGTTGATGGACACCCTGTACACCCTGCCGGTTCTGCTCCTCTCGGTGGTGCTGGCCTTTTTGTTGGGCAAGGGAATTCCCAATGCAGCCGCAGCGTTGTGCGTCGTTTATGTCCCCCAGTATTTCCGCGTTGTTCGCAACCAGACCGCCCAGGTCAAGAGCGAACTGTTCGTCGAAGCAGCCCGCTCTTTAGGAGCAGGCCCGTTCTGGATTCTGCGCCGCTACTTGCTTCGCAACGTGATCACCTCGGTGCCGGTGTTGCTCACCCTCAATGCCGCTGATGCGGTGTTGGTGTTGGGGGGGCTTGGCTTCCTTGGCCTTGGGCTGCCGGAGACGGTGCCGGAATGGGGCGGTGATTTGAATCTGGCGCTGGCAGCGGTGCCCACCGGTGTGTGGTGGACCGCCCTCTATCCAGGACTGGCCATGTTCATTCTCGTGCTGGGCCTCTCGTTTCTGGGCGAAGGCCTTGAAGCCTGGGTGAGCGGCGCGAATCCGCGTTCTTCGTCAAACTGAAGGAACTGCAGGATCACGCCATGCCCTGGTGGACCAGCCTGTTGCTGTTTTTTTTGTCGCTCAATCTGTGGCTCTCCGGCCGCAAAAATCCTGATGAAGTGATTGGGCTGCTCGAGAAAATGCTGGCAGCCCTGCTGGTGGTGGTGGTGCTTTTGGACAGCCGCAATGTGGTACTGGAGAGCCTGGCTCTCCTGGCGGTCTTGCAGCTGCCGGCCCTGCCTCGTCGGCCTTTTTAGTTCAGCGATTGGGCTGAGGCTTCACCTGCCGGATTGAAATCCGGCAGGAACTTGGGAAGCGAGCGTGGGCTGCTTCCACCGCATGGCCCAGATCACTGGATTGGAGCATTTCCTCGCCCCATTTTTCTCCGCAGTGATACGTGACGGCGTACTGATGCAGGGCTTGGTCGTTCATGGTGCAACCGTCGCTGCTTCGGTTATGGCTCAGGTGTTCACTGCGTTACAAGGGCGAACAGGCAATTAGCAGTGCAGCTTCACAGTGCGGGGCAGCTCTTCCAGCAGTTCTCCCTCCTCACTCAGGTCGGGGTAAGGCCGACCCTGCTGCCGGCACCAGTTGGCCACCTCGGGATAGGACCACTCGAACAGCACCCGGCGGTACTGCTCCGGCGTTAACCCCTCCCCTTGGGTGGGGGCCATACCCGCCACCTGCCGCTGCCGCAGGGCCTCAAACAACAGCGTTGCCGTGGCCACGGAAACATTCAGCGACTGCACCATCCCCCGCATCGGAATGAACAGCGCTTCATCCATCAGCTCACAGGCCTGGTCGGTCAGACCCCATTTTTCAGCCCCCAGCACGAAGGCGGTGGGTCCGGTGAAGTCGCAGTCCCGGTAATCCTTGGCATTCACCCCAAGGTGGGTGCCGTAGAGACGAAAGCCACGATCCTTCAGCCATCGGATCGCCGTTGCGCTGTCGGGGTGGTCGTGAAGAGGGACCCATTTCTGGCTTCCCTGGGCGGTGCTGTTGAACGTTCGAGGCCTTCCGTCCAGGCTCACGGCATGGGCTTCGAGCGCTCCCACGGCATCGCAGCTGCGCAGGATGGCGGAGAGATTGTGGGGCTTCTCCACGTGCTCGATCAGCACCGTCAGATCCGCCATGCGCTGGTTCAGAACGGATTTCAACCGTTCGAACCGTCGCGGCAGCAGGGGCATGAACCGAGCTTCACAGGATCAGATTGGCGCCTTTGATGGACTCGGTGCCAGGCATCAGCAAGGCAAGATTCGCTTTGCCGTTCCCGTTCTTGTCCAGTTCCAGCGTTTCGTTGTCGAACCGTACTTCTCCGGCTGTTCCAGTGAAGGGATCACTGCCGATGAACCGCAGCTGCTTGGCCACATCGGTGAGATCGATC
>QCTG01000002.1 GCA_003211235.1 Synechococcus sp. AG-673-B04 | reverse complement strand
AGACGCTTCTTGAAGAAGGAGCTGGACATGAATCAGGAACAGTTGAAAAGCGGTGTGAGCAACGGGCTCACTTGATCTCCTTATGGAGAGTCATCTTGTTGAGTTGAGGGCAGAACTTCATCAGCTCAAGCCTTTCAGTGGTGTTCCGGCGATTCTTCTCAGTCGTGTAACGGGACACGCCCGGAGAGCGCTTTTCGGAAGCGGGAACGGACCGGCATTCGGTGCACTCGAGGGTGACAACGATCCGGACGCCCTTGTTCTTGGCCATAAAGGACGTAGCGCCGCAGGTGCGAAGCGAATTGACAAACAAAAAGCTTACCTGGCGACGAACCGTGGCCCATCACCAAGCACTTCCTAAGATCACCCGCCGTTCTCGCGCTCCTCATGCGGGTCTCCCTGTCCTGGCTGAATGAACTCGTCCAGGTGAACGAGCCTGTGCAGGAGCTGGCTCAACGACTGTCAATGGCCGGCTTCGAGGAAGAGGAGATCGAGGACCTTTCCGCCCTGGCTCAGGGGGTGGTGATCGGGTTCGTGAAGGAGAAGGACAAGCATCCGAATGCCGACAAACTGAGTGTCTGCCAGGTGGATGTGGGTGGCCCGGAACCGATCCAGATCGTTTGCGGTGCTGGAAATGTGCGGGCGGGCATCCATGTGCCTGTGGCCATGGTGGGCGCTGTTCTGCCGTCAGCCAATCTCACGATCAAAGCCGGAGAGCTGCGCGGGGTTGCCAGCAACGGCATGATCTGCTCGTTGTCGGAACTGGGTCTGGCCAGTGATTCCGATGGCATTGCGGTGCTGGATGAACTGGAGACCGATCTCCCCGCCCTCGGCCAGCCCGTTGCCGCAGTGCTCGGCCTGGATGACACGGTTCTCGACCTTGCGATCACAGCGAACCGACCTGATGGTCTGTCGATGGTGGGGATCGCCCGTGAGGTGGCTGCTCTTACGGGAGGAGAGCTCTCTCTCCCAGAACTCGATTTGGTGCCGCACCACGAACCGCTGCAGACGACGGTCCAAAGCGCCGAAGCGATGACAGCCGGAGGCCTCTACGGCATCAGCCTGATCGAAGCCGTTGACGGCAGCGTTGCCTCGCCAGCCTGGGCACAGCGTCGCCTCAGTCGAGCCGGGATCAACCAGGTGAATGCTGTGGTGGACATCACCAATGTAGTGATGCTCGAGCAGGGGCAACCCCTGCACGCCTTCGATGCGGACGCGTTGGAGCGCATCACCGGCCAAACGGTGGAAGCTGCGAGCTTCGGACTGCGTAAGGCCCTGGATGGGGAAACATTCACCGGACTGGATGACCGTGAACTGACTCTTGATGGGCGGGCACAGGTGGTGACCTGCCATGACCATCCCATCGCGCTTGCGGGCGTGATGGGGAGCAAGGCCAGCGGTGTGGGCGCAGCAACCAAAAGGATCTGGTTGGAATCCGCCATGTTCAGCCCTGTCTCCGTACGAACCACGGCCCGTTCGGTTGGTCTTCGCACCGATGCCAGCGCTCGGTTCGAGAAAGGTCTTCCAAAGGACATCACCCTCGCGTGTTCTGTTCGAGCCATGGAACTGCTCAGTGCACAGTTCCCCTGTTCCCTGAAGGGTCGATGGGTCTGCGGTGCGCTTGAAGCCGATGCCGCGCCGGTCACCCTTCGTCGTCAGGCTCTGCATCGCCTGCTGGGACCACTGGTTGCTGACAACAGCGAAGAGCGCTTGCCGGATGCCGAGATCGAACGCTGTCTCTCCGCTCTCGGATGCCAACTTTCCAGCACGACCGAGGGATGGTCTGTGGTGGCGCCCCCAGCACGACGACTGGACCTCGCTCGAGAGATTGATCTGGTCGAAGAAGTCGCCAGGCTTGTAGGTTTCGATCGGTTCGGATCAACGTTGCCCCATCCGATCGCCCCCGGTGCACTCACGGCTCAGCAGCAGGCGGAACGACAGTTGCGACGCTTGCTCTCAGCGGCCGGTCTTCAGGAGATCACAAACCTGTCTCTCGTGGGTGCAGATGCCGGCGAGCAGCGGATTGCCATCAGTAACCCGCTGTTGGCCGAGACCAGCCATCTCCGCACCAATCTCTGGGAAGAACATCTCGCTGTTTGCGTCAGGAATCTCAAGGCGTCACAGGAGGGGTGCTGGGTGTTCGAGATCGGCACCACCTACAGCGGGAGCCCAACTGAGGTCGTCGAGACCCGTGAACTGTGTGGAGTGATGAGTGGTGAGCGACGCATGGAGCGCTGGATGAACAGCGGGAAACCGGTTCCCCTCAACTACTTCACGGCTCGGGGACGTCTTGCAGAAGTGATGCAGGCGCTCAAGTTGGAACTGAGCGACCGACGCCTTGAAGACGATCAGAGACTGCATCCGGGTCGTGCAGCAACACTCGTTCTCGAAGGACGGCCACTGGGCTGCTTTGGACAGTTGCACCCCGAACTTGCTGCCCAACAGGATCTGCCGGAAGCCACCTACATCTTCGAATTGGATCTGCAGCGTCTCCTCGATGCCGCTACCCGCTCCAATCGTTGGACCCCAGCGTTCAAGCCCTTTGCCACTGTTCCAGCGAGTGAACGAGATCTAGCCATTGTGGTGAACCGATCGATCGCGGCCAGTGATCTGGCCCAGTGCATGCGCAAGGCAGGAAAACCCCTGCTGGAGGCCGTCACCCTGATCGATCGCTTTGAAGGTGAACAGGTGGGTGAAGGAATGGCCAGCCAGGCATTTCGCCTGCGTTATCGCGGCAAATCAGAAACGCTGAAAGAGGAGCAGGTGGCACCGGTGCACGAAAAAATTCGCCAGGCCCTGGTGAAGCAGTTCTCTGCCGATCTCAGGAGCTAACGGATCCGTCTCAGCAGTGCCAGGTTCTCCAAATGCGTGGTTTGCGGGAAAAAATCAATCGGTTGCAGCTGCTCCAGGGCGTAACACCCCTGGGGAGCTAAAAGTCTGTTGAGATCGCGCGCCTGAGTTGCGACGTTGCAACTCAGATACGCCACCAGTTCTGGTGGGTGCTCGAGGATGGCATCCACCACGGAGGCATCCAGTCCACGGCGAGGAGGGTCCACCACAAGTGCCGAGCATGCGTTCAGCTCTGCGCGCAACAGCTTGGCCACATCGCCTGCCACGAAGGCTGTGCGTTCCGCCAGTCCGTTACGAGCGGCGTTCATGCGCGCCTGATCGATCGAATCGGGATTGATTTCAATGCCAAAGACCCTCAGACCACGATCAGCCAGCGGAAGACTGATAGTCCCGATGCCGCAGTAGGCATCAATGACGCGACCTGAGGGTGCATGGCTCAATAACCAGTCGCCGAGGCACTGAACGATCCGTTCAGCCTGAAGGGTGTTGATCTGAAAAAAAGTTGTTGTTGCGAGTTGGAGCGTGAGATCGCAGAACCTTTCCCTGATCGAGTACTCACCACCCAGCAATTGGGTGGTTGGACCAAGAACCAGATTGGTGCGCTTCGGTTGAAGGTTCAACGTCACGCCGCGAATCTGCGGAAACCGGGTCATCCAGGCTTGAGCCATCGACTCCAGCGCTGACCAATGGGATGAACTCACAAGGGTGATCAACACTTCTCCTGTGTGATGACCGATACGAAGACCGAGATGGCGCAGAGCATCGCCGGAACTGAGGTCATGGTCCGCTGGAAGAGCGCTGGCGTCGAGATCTTTTTTCAGAGGTTCGATCAAGGCGTCGAGACGAGGGTCGACGACCGGGCAGCGGTTGAGGTTGACGACCCGATGGGAACCGCGACGGAAATAGCCCATGCGAAGGGAACCGTTCTCGGCGCGACGCAGGGGAATCAGAGCCCTGTTGCGATATCCGAAGCCTTCGTCTGGAGCCATCACCGGTTTGACCGGATGGCTGAAAGATCCAATGCGCTGCATAGCCTCCGTCAGGACCTCTTGCTTCCAATCGAGTTGGGACGGTTCATCGACGTGCTGAAGGGTGCACCCACCACAGTCACTAGCCAGGATGCAGGGGGGCTTGCGTCGAGCGTTGGACTGTGTGCGCCGCTGCATCAGCCGACTCAACCAGCGGGACTTGCTTCGTTGCTGTAACTGGACCGACGCTGATTCTCCTGGGAGCAATCCCGGAACGACAATCACCCAGTTGTTCCATCGAGCCAGACCATTCCCATCCCGATCCAGGTCGATCGCCTCGAGTTCCACCACCAATCCAGGTTTTGGCGTGGCGGTCTCGTCCGCGGTGCCATGGGACTTAGGCATTGCAAAGGCGTAACACCGAGGTCTCCATCAGTCAGGTGACCCACTCAAGACCACTAAACTCCACGAAGCCTGTCCAGTTCCATGAGTGTTGTCCGGGATCTCATCCTTCAGGCCGATGAAGATCTGCGGTATCCCACCAGCGGTGAACTGCGCAGCATGGTGGATTATCTGGATCAAGGGGCCATGCGGGTCTCGATCGTCAAGGTTCTGACGGAGAACGAGAAGAAAATCGTCGACGAATCCGCCAAGCAGCTTTTCGGCCGTAAGCCCGAATATGTGGCGCCGGGCGGAAATGCCTATGGGCAGAAACAGCGGGCTCAGTGCCTGCGGGATTACAGCTGGTATCTGCGACTGGTGACCTACGGCGTGCTGGCGGGCAGCACAGAAATGATTCAGGAGATCGGTCTTGTCGGCGCCCGAGAGATGTACAACAGCCTCGGTGTTCCGATGCCGGGCATGGTTGAAGCGATGAAAACCATGAAAGATGCTTCTTTGGCTCTGCTCTCAGAACAGCAAATCAAATTAGCCAGCCCTTATTTCGATTACCTGATCCAAGGGATGCAGACGTCCACCTGATCTGAACAAAGAACTCGGTTGATGTGCTTGCCCCTGGTTGCACCTTGTAACCAGGGTTTTTGATTGTCAGGCCCCGCGAGCACTTTCATGACCTGCATTCATCGCACATAAGTCTCGCTATTGGACTTTTAATGAGTCTTAATTGAGATGAGCGCAACACAAGACTGGCTTACCGGCCTCTTCTCGATTCAACCTGCTGGTGCGATCTCGGTGAAAGCACTTGCAGCGCATGCATTGATCCAAGACGAGACTCTTAATAAGACCCAATTCGAGTCTCATGCGCGATGCCCGGAATATCTGGTTCGCCACACGAAGCCATGCTCTTAAGTCAATCAAAACGCATCGAAGCGATGACCCGTTAGCGACTGACAACGCGCAAAGCAGGCAATCAACTCGCCTGTAGCTAATGGCTCGGCTGGGTCTCAATCTCAGACCAGAAATGAATCTTATATGCGACAAAAGATGTTCAATTGCAGGCGTTTGCAGGCCAGGATGCATCCAAAAGCTTGCGTACCTGTGTCAACAGCAGGTACGCAAGAGAGCAAACCCCTGTGCGGAAAGTATCTTTCTGGAGATGAACTATGCACCTGGACTGGACTTGGACTGTCCCTAGCGGTCTTAGATGCACCCTTCAACCGAATTTTTTGCAACGTCTCGAATAAACGAGAAAACTCGCAACCCCAAACAAAATTGATGAAAAAATTGCTTATAACAAATAGACGCCATGATCCGACCAAGGAAACACTGGTCTTATGCGTCTTGGACAAGTCTTTGAATGAGTCTCACGTCAAGACCAGGCTGCAACACATGAATCACCGCTGTCGGTAGAGCTCGCGAAGGAGTTGATAGGCCTCGTTCAAGCGACGCATTGTTTCGGTGGAACCACCAGCGTCTGGGTGCGCCGCCAAAGCCTGAGTTTTATAAGCCTCTCTGATTGAACTCAGCGTCACCGATGCACCCGCCTGGGTCGAGAGAGCCAGGAGCTTCAAAGCACCATGCACGGTCATCGTTGACTCGAGGGTTTCAAAGGAGGTCACCTGTTTGCTGCGACGGAAACGGTTCACAAAACGGCGCACCATCGTGGGCATGCGATCAGCCAGTGCAGCGGTTGCGAACGGATCCTCCAACGCTCCTGCAATCACCATGACGCGACCAAGAGAAGGTGAAGCGGAGGACCACCCCTGGCAGAGCTCCTCCATGGCTGCATTGGCAGCCGACCATGTGAATGATCGGCCATCACTGGCATCGAGATTGGGCCAGAGATCTCGGGCGAGCCAGAGCATCGATGCCTCAACAACAGTCTCACCAGGCGCCTGACCATAAAGAGATCGCCAATGATCTTCGGCGAGCTGACAGGCGATCTCAAGATCATTGATCGACACCTTGAGAAGGAGGGGGTCGTCAGCCCCATCCTGGATAGGTTTTGGCGAGTGAAGCGTGTCGCGCAACTGTGAGGTGCGACGTCGTACAAAACCAGGCAGATCAATTCCACCCGAGGGCTCAGGTGGTGGCTCTATAAATGTTGGCTCCTGATCTGAGCTTGCCGAACGAATCAAGACAAGGCTGCTTGCTTCTGGGACCTGGTTCTGAACCTTATGGCGATCCCCTTCCTCTGCATTGTCTGAGAGGTCTTCGACCACCTCATCCGAATCGCCAAGCACTCCCTCGAGCAAGATTTCGAGCACCTGGCCCCTGGAGCGAACTCCGTACTCACCCTTCATCCGGTCGATGAAATCAACCAGGCGCGAGGGAAGTTTGAGACTAATCGCTTTCGGCTTGGAATCCTCGAGGGTCAAAGGATCAAGCGTGCTGTCGGACGGTTAACGAGATTGGCTGCATCGAAGAGGGCTCAGTAGAAAAGGATGAGCTTCAGAAGCGATACGCATCCATGAGTGGGAGTATCGCTGGCAGTGGAGCTGGTCGCAATATGTTCACTGCGGCAGGTTTTTCAATAGCGGGGGGCTGAACAGGAACCGTCAGCTGACGGTTCGTGCCGGTCGCGATTGCATCCTGTGATCTCTGAAGATCCAGTTTCCGCTGCTGCAGCTGAGCCAGTTGTCTGAAGGGAACAACGCTCAGCAGGTGGCCAGGTGTGGCATCAGCGGGGTAAACCAAAATGACGCGCACTGGCTTGACATGGCCAGGCTGGAGCTGAAGATCGCTTAATGCCAGGCTTTCGCCTGAGCGCAAGCCGACATGAACATCTCGTACTTGGTCGCCGGTTTCGATCCTGATCGAACCACGAAAGGCCGTGAACGCCTTTTTGCCAGACACCACTGGATGGCTCATGACCAATTGATAAGGTCCCTGCCCCGTCAGGTTGAGAGTGACATCGAACTTGACGCCATAGGTGCCCACGTTGTTCAGGGATGAGTCCACCATGCGTGAGGCGAGGGGATTGACCTGAATTTCGCGAGTGCCAAAGGTGTGGCGACGCGTGCTGGTCAAGGGCACATGCAAAGAACCGAGATTCAGGTCGTGACGAAGATTGGCGGTGTATTGGTCTCCGAGGGCAACTCCAGCTACGCGGGAAAACACAGTGCCGTTGTTGATCTGGTCCAGGCGATTGAGATAAATGCGCCCCGGAGCAAGACGGCCTGCCGAAAGGACGGCTTGAAGATCCTGATCATTGCGAGGGTTCTCCGCGGCAACCACCGCGAGATGAAAGCGCCCGTCGCTGCGTCCACGCAACAGACCATTGGCAATCCCACGGGCTGGCAAGAGAGTGCTGACCACAACGGTTTTGCTGAGCGGTGGAATCACCACACTTGTAGGCAGGTCGCGATCAAGTTGATCGCGGAGCATCTGAACCGCTGTGGCGTCTCCAGGGCCGGTGTTCCAGGGTCGTTTCCCAAGGGGTTTAACCCCCATCAGTTTGTTGGGGAGGTAGGGCGCTTCGAAGCTGTTTTTGAGCGATCCCCGTTCGAATCTCAACGTAACGGGATCCGATCCGGGGTTGGATGCGATCAAGGCCAGGGTGAGGACGCCGCGATCACGACGTCCTCCCAACTTGGCTGCATCGGAGGGGTAGTACTTGTGATGCATGTGAACCGCGAATTCACCGTCGAAGGTGAATGCTGCATTGCTCAGCGGTCGCTTGGTTTCCGCTGCGATCGCAGATCCTGACTGCGTGTCGACCAGAATTCCCGCTCCGGTAACAATTTCAGGCTGATTGGAGTGAAGAACAGGAACATTGTTGAAATGTCCTTCCAGCGGCCTGGCTCTCTGGCCAGCCATCAAGGCCACATAGGCGCCGGCACGCGGACTCGCAGCAGCCTCGACAACCGCGCATGCGACACAGCACGAGACCAGATGTAAGACGCTGCCTAGCTTCATGAGACTGGCCGATGTGGGTTCGGCCTTCATCTGCAAGGGGTGAACTTCCAACGTTAATCGCGCCTTCTTTAGGAGCCAAGTTCCTGGCTGACCCACAACTTGAATTCAGATCGGGCAGGATTGAACCAAGTCGTCAACGTTCACATGTTTCCCTCGTTCAGCTGTGACGTCTCCAGCGATCACAGTCATCGCCGTCGCCTTCACAAGGAACGCAAGCTGTCGATGCTGAGCTTTTGGCGTGACGGACTGGAGAGACAGTTGGCAGCGGTCAATGCCTCCATCGAAACCCTCAAGGGTCAAATGGAACGTGACGCTCAAAATGAAAGCTGATGTCTCTCCAATGAGCTCTCCATCCGTTCCAGACCTCGCTTCAGTCGACGTTGGATAGTCATTGCCGAAACATTGAAGCGACGACCGGCAGCACGAAGGCTTAAGCCTTCCAGCACGGTTGCTTCCACAGCACTTCGTTCAGTCACCGGAAGAGCTTTGAGAGATCTGCGCACTATGTTGCGGGATTCACGCTGATCAAGGTCCATCAGTTGATCGCAGAAAGTCGCGTCAACGACGTTGTCGAGTGGCTGCCAGGTTCCTTTGCTCCGGTATTGCTCGAGGATCATCTGTTCCCGAGGTTCCTGCGGACTCATTTCAAGTCGCGACAATCGCAACGCCTCCTCCTCCACACGGCGGGGGAGCCGTACCAGGGCTACACCATCGCGAAGGTAATGAAGGATTTCGCCGCGGATATGCGGTCTGGCATAGACCTCGAAGGGCACCTTCGTCTGAGGTCGATATGACCTGGACGCCTTGATCAAACCAATCAGACCAACCTGACGCAGATCATCCATGTCGTATCCCGTGCGTCGGGAGTAGCGAACAGCAAGTTCTCTGGCGAGATGCAGGTGTCGTTCCACCTGTTGATTACTACGACGCAGTGATGCATGGCTCATAAACAGTTGGTCGGGGTGTGAACAATTGCCCCCTACCTCAATCGATGCACCGCTGTTCAGCCCTTGGCATCAGTGGAACGACCGACATCCGCTGATGGAACCACCTCGCTTAACAACGCCTCAGGCCCATGCCGGTCGAGCCAGGATCGATCGGACCGCTGCGAGCACAGGAGATAGCCAGCGAAACCGAGCGCATTGACGCTGAATCCGTGGCATTCATCACGGCCTCTGCTGACCAGGCCCATCCAATGATTACCGAACAGAAGGTTGTAAGGATTCCGTGGGCTCGTTTCGAGACTTGGATGGCCGATGCCCTGGGCCTGGCACAGGTCCAGGTAACTGGAATGGAGAGCTTCAGCAGAATCGGTCTGGAATGAGACGGCATTGGTCCGGATGTCCAGCAGATCACAACTGTCTGAAACGCCAATTGCATCAAGCCTTGTTTCCCACCAGCCCTCGCGGGGGCAAAGTGATTCACCGGCTTCACGGGGCAGCAGCTGAAGGTGGCGATGGGGCTGACTTGCACCAGCCGAAGGACCGCTGTTGAAGAACCACAGTCCTTCACTGTGCTTGCGAACGGCATGCACCGCCTGCCAATCCACTGGTGTGAGCCAGCCGCTCTGCGGAGCCCATCGACGACTGATCAACAGCATGTGACCGATCTGAACGGGGTATTTGTTCAGGATCAACACATGGTTGGATCCCACAGGCTCCAATTCGAGCCGCTGATCCCAGGGAAGGAAGGGATTTGGTTTCGGTCCTGCAGGGCGCAGATGGGGGGGCGGAGAGCCAATCAGGTGGCGTAACTCGAAGCCCTGGTCACCATGTCCTGGGCATCGTTCCACCCTTGTGGTCAATGGGCACAACGCCCCGCTGGTGACGGCCTTCTCGCTGCGCTGGATGGCCAGCTGATGCAGTCGCGCGACCCCCATGGTTCTTGCGCTTCGCCAACACGGTACGGATGGTTTTGATCCTCCCATGGGCCGCCTGATTCGCTAGAGCTGTCGGCCGCTGCAGTGAATAAAACGATGCACGACAACACCTGGAGCGGCCTTGCCCTTGTGGTGGGCACTGGAGGCATCGGTCAGGCGATTTCAGAACGCCTGCAGCAGCGCTTTCCCGACCTGACCCTCATCACAGCAGGTCGCCAAGGGGGAATCCGGCACCAAGTGCAACTCGATCTGGAATCCGATGTCGATCTGGAGCGTCTGGCACCTGCCCTCAAACACTTCGACCAGCCACTTCGTCTGGTGTTCAACTGCAGTGGGCGGTTGCATGGTCCTGGCCTTCAACCGGAGAAACGGCTGACCCAGTTGACACGCGAAGCCCTCGCGGAGCAGTTCGCCATCAATGCTTTTGCTCCAGTGTTGCTGGCAAAGGCTATTGAACCGCTGCTCAAACGCGATCGGCCCTTTCATTTCGCCAGCCTCAGTGCGCGGGTGGGGAGCATCACCGACAACCGAAGCGGAGGCTGGTATGGCTATCGGGCTGCCAAATCAGCTCAGAATCAGTTGTTGAAGACCCTCAGCATCGAGTGGGGTCGCCGCTGGCCAAACGCCACTGTGACCCTGCTGCATCCCGGCACAACAGACACCGCACTGTCAAAGCCGTTCCAGAGTTTCGTTCCACCGGAGAAGCTGTTTTCGCCCGAGCGAGCAGCTGACCAGCTGTTGGCGGTTTTGAGCTGTCAGACACCACCGCAAAGTGGATCATTTGTGGCCTGGGATGGTCAGCCGATCGATTGGTGAGCATGTTGCTTGAGCTGATCCAGGGTCACCACGGATAGAGCCGTGTCTTCGGTGGCCTCCAAGCGCACCAGGGGAGCCATGCCGTCTTCAAAAGCCTGCTTCCAGCGTGGGGCGCAGATACACCAGTGATCACCGGGTTGAAGTCCCGGGAACTGAAATGCAGGGATCGGGGTCGAAAGGTCGTTTCCCTGGGCCTTGCTGTACCGCAGAAAGGCTTCAGTCATCACACAACAAATGCTGTGCTGGCCATGATCATTGGCATCCGTCTCGCAGAACCCATCCCTGTGCCATCCGGTCATCGGATCACATCCACAGACCACCAGAGGCTCTCCAAGAACGTTGCGGGGGCTGGGATGAACGGGGCTCGAATTGGTCATTGAAAGGCCTGCTGAGACGAGGATTCTGCCCAAGGACTGGCATATTTTGACCACAGATGGTTGACGAACCCCTGGGGGAACGCGGTAAAGGTCGTTCAGTCATGTCCACTCGATGGATTGGGAGTTCACCGAAGACGCTGCCTTTTTGGCGCTCTGCGATGCGTTTCGCGAGAGCGGCGAAAGCTCGGCGATTGAGTTCCTGGCCAATGGAGAGGGGGCCTTTCATTTCCAGGATTTAGCCCAGAACGCAGCCGGAGAAGGAATCGATCTGAGCGAATCCAACGCTCTGGACACGTTTCAGCAAGAGGTGATCGAGACAATGGAAAAGCTCTGCCAGAACTGAATTCGGCAGAGCCGGGATAGATCAGCCGTAGAAGAAGGCGATCTCCTTGTCCTTCAGACCGTCCCAACCGGCTGCCTGCAGCCGCTGGTTAAGAGTCTTCTGGTCAAAGTGCTTTGCACCGGTCTTGACCACCCGATTGCGCATCGACTTGAGCACACCGCTTCGGGCACGCTGGCTTTCCAGGTCCATGACCTGGTTGTAGAGCTCAAGCATCTCCTGAGGAATGGGGCTTCCATCCAGGTCAACCCCAGCCTTGATGGCGGCATCAACTCCATCAGGTCCAGCAATAGCCATGGTGATCTGCTTTGGGCGCCTCAGGCTATGGGACGCCCAAACCTGATCAGGCGCTGAAGTATCGGGCGCGGGAGTGAAGGGCCACGAGTGCCGTTGTGCTCTGCTCGGGTTCGAGCTGGTCACTGGCATCCATCGTCAGGCTGATTCGATCGGCTCCTAGCCACTCCAGCTGCTGACGCGAATCCGCCACGTTTGGACACGCTGGATAACCGAAGGAGTAACGGCTGCCGCGGTAACGCTGCGCCAGCACATCCCGGAGTGATATGCCATCTGGATCAGCAAAGCCGAGCTCTGATCGGATCCTGGCGTGGACCCATTCCGCCATGGCCTCCGCCATCTGAACGGCAAGACCATGGAAGTAGAGATAGTCGCTGTAGCGATCGCCCTTGAACAGCTCCTGAGCCACCAAGGAGGCCTTCTGCCCCATGGTCACCGCCTGCATCGGCAACACATCGGTGGGACGACCGTTGGCGTCAAGGTCGTTGTAGAAATCGGCGATGCAGTATCGGTTGCCGGAACGCTGACGCGGAAGTTCAAAGCTGCCAAGTTCACGGACACCATCAACGTCGAACACCCGGAGAGTGTTTCCATCACGCCCCACGGGGAAGTAGCCGTAGACCGCCCGAGGAGTCAACAATGACTCGTCGATGCAGCGTTGCATCCATTGCTGCAACACAGGCTCAGCTTTGTCTGCCAGCATTGCTTGGTAGTCGTCCCGGCTCTGCTCCTTCGTCTTTCGCAGCATCCACTGACCTGCGAAAAGAGCATTGCGGTCGAGGTAGTGAAACACCTCCGCGATGTCGACGTCGTCCTCCATGATCACGGCTGAACCCAGGAAGGGAGCCTTTGGCATGGCTTCGGCAGGGACGGTCTCGGAACGATCCGTGGTGACTGGAGGCAGCTCAGGTGCTGGAGAATTGACAACCGGCGCCGCAGACTCAGCCGCTTCCTCGGGTTGTTTGGGAGTCTCATCGAGACCGACTCCCTGAGGTGCATCCACAAGGAAACCCTCCTGATTGGTCCAGTTCTCCTTGCCTTTCGCATCCATGAGCGCATCCATGAAGCGCAAGTCCGCAAAGGCATCACGCCCGTAGATCACCTTGCCGGCATAAACCTCGCGGCAATCCTTCTGGACAAAACGAGGCGTCAGGGCAGCACCACCAAGGATCACCGGCACGTCGATTCCCGCGTCGTTGAAAGACTGAAGGTTGTCCTTCATGAAGGCAGTGGACTTCACCAGGAGTCCACTCATCGCGATGCAATCTGCCTTGTGCTCCTGCTGCGCCTCAACGATCGCCTCGCAGCTCTGCTTGATCCCGAGGTTGACCACCTCGTAACCGTTATTGGTGAGGATGATATCTACCAGATTCTTGCCGATGTCGTGGACATCGCCTTTGACGGTGGCGATCAGGAACTTGCCCTTGCTCAGGCTTTCGCCCTCATTTTTTTCCATATGTGGCTCCAGATGCGCCACAGCCGATTTCATCGTTTCGGCGCTCTGCAAGACAAATGGCAGCTGCATCTGACCACTGCCGAAGAGCTCACCCACAACTTTCATGCCATCCAACAGGAATGTATTGATGATCTGCAGCGGTGGGTAGGCCTCAAGAGCTTGATCCAGGGATGGTTCCAGCCCAATGCGCTCCCCATCGATTATGTGCTGCTTGAGCCGCTCTTCGATCGGCAGATCTGCCAGCGAGGGACCGAAAGCGCGGGCCTCCTTGGTGCTGACGCCTTCGAAAAGCTTGGTGAGTTCGGTGAGGGGGTCATAGACACAGATGCCATCCTCAAAACGACGGTTGTCGTTGATCAGATCTCTGCAGACGGTCTGGTGTTCGTCGCTGATCTTCATCAGCGGAAGAATCTTCGCCGGGCTGACGATGGCAGCATCCATGCCCGCCTCACAGCAGTCATGCAGGAACACGGAGTTGAGGTTGATCCGAGCCGCCGGAGACAGACCAAAACTCACATTGCTGACACCGAGCACCACATGAACACCCGGAAGGTTCTCGCGGATCATCCGGATCGAATCAACCGTGGCTCGAGCATTCAGGCGGTCTTCCTCGATGCCGGTTGAGATGGGTAATGCCAGAGGGTCGTAGAAGATCTCATGGGCTGGGATGCCGAACTCGAGGGCATCGCGATAGGCCCGTTGGGCAATGGCGAACTTCTTCTCGGCGGATCGGGCCATCCCGTCTTCATCAATGGTGCCGACAACAACTGCAGCGCCATAGCGACGGGCCAGCTCAAGCACCTTGAAGAAACGCTCGTCACCGTCCTCGTAGTTGGTGGAGTTGAGGATGCATTTACCGCCTGCCACCTTGAGGCCTGATTCCATTTTCTGCCACTCGGTGGAGTCGAGCATCAGAGGCAGGTTGACGTTGGTGACCAGACGGCTCACCAGCTCGTTCATATCCCTCTCGCCATCCCTACCGACGTAATCAACGTTGACGTCCAGAACGTGGGCGTTTTCCTTGACCTGTCCACGGGCCACCGACACCAGACCATCCCAGTCCTCTTCCGCCAGCAGCTCACGCACCTTGCGGCTGCCGCTTGCATTGAGCCGTTCTCCGATGATCAGGAACGAGTTGTCCTGCTGGTATGGAGTAACTCCGTAAATCGATGCTGCCGCAGGTTCATAGTTGAGACTGGGGCGGACGTCTTCCGAGATGACCCTGTTCCAACGTGCTGGGCGTTCGGCAGGCTTCAGTTCCCGAGACAGTTCCGCGAGGCTGCCGATGTGTGCCGGCGTGGTGCCACAACAGCCACCGATCACCTGCACACCGAGATCCTCAACGAAGTGCATGAGCTGCATCTTCAGCTCAACCGGCGTCAGGCGGTAATGGGCCACACCGCCGATGTTCTCCGGCAGACCTGCATTGGGAATGCAGCTGACGGCAAACGGGGAATGCTCCGAGAGGTAACGGATGTGCTCCTTCATCTGCTCGGGACCCGTGGCACAGTTGAGTCCGAGAATGTCGATCGGGAAGGGCTCGAGAATCGAGACCACCGCTGCAATATCGGTACCCACAAGCATGGTGCCCGTGGTTTCCATGGTCACCGACACCATCAGGGCCCGCCGCTCACCCGTTGCCTCGAAGGCCTCTTCGATGCCCTGCAGTGCCGCTTTGATCTGAAGAACGTCCTGACAGGTTTCAACAATCAACAGATCAACGCTGCCAGCGATCAGGCCTTCGGCCTGCTCCCGGAACGAGTCCCGCATCGTGTCGAAATCGATGTGGCCCAGGGTGGGCAGCTTGGTGGTAGGTCCCATGGACCCGGCCACAAAACGAGGTTTATCAGGGGTGCTGAATTCATCAGCCATTTCACGGGCCAGCTCAGCCGCCCGCTTGTTCAGCTCGAATGCCTGATCCTCGAGACCGTATTCCGCCAACACGATCGATGCGGCTCCGAACGTATCGGTTTCGATGACATCGCAACCAACCTCAAGGAACTTGCGGTGCACCGCCTTGACCGATTCGGGGCTGGTGACTGCAAGATTCTCGTTGCAACCCTCCAGATCAGGGCCACCGAAATCCTCGGCGGTCAGATCCAGATCCTGAAGGCTGGTGCCGGTGGCGCCGTCGAACACCAGCACGGGCCGATCGGGTCCGTTCAGATGGTCCAAGAACCGGGAGGTGGTGAGTTTCCGGTTTGCTTGCGCCACCACCATTAACTGTCTTCAGCTCTTCTTCATGATCCTAGGAAAAGCCCCCGTCCAACCTCATCCGATTGGGATTCTTGTGATCCAGTGTTCATAGGCCGGATCGCGGCCTTCCGTGATCGCCACAAGCTTGTTCTTGAGTGCATGCATAACGGGTCGGTCCGTATTCAGCACAGTGGACTCGATCTGACGAATGGGCGTCACCTTTGCGGCCGTACCGGAGAGGAACACCTCATCAGCGATGAACAGCTCGGTCTTGTCCACAGCCCTTTCGATCACAGGAATGTCCATGGCCTTGGCCAGCTCGATCACGCTTGCCCGGGTGATGCCTTCAAGGATGTCCTGGTCAACGCCAGGGGTGATCAGCTGACCGTCACGCACCAGGAACAGATTCATCCCACTGGCTTCACTGATCTTGCCGCGGCTGTTCAGCAGGAGGGCTTCATCAAAGCCGCTCTGAACCGCTTCTGTTTTGGCTAAGGAACTCGTGATGTAAGCACCGGAGATCTTGCCGCGCAGAGGCAGGGAACGATCCTCCTGTCGGGTCCAGCTGCTGATTCGACAACTAACCCCCTCGGGTGAGAGGTAATCACCCAGGGGAAGCCCGTAGATCAGGAAGTCGGTTTCGATATTGTGCAGGCGCGGGGCGATGCCCAGATCACTGGTGTACACAAAAGGCCGCAGATAGATCGGCTGATCCGGCTTGTTGGCCTGCAAGATGGCCGTCAGGGCCTTGTGAATCGTTTCCTCACTCAGATCGGTGAGCAGCAAGCGTGCGCTTTGACTGAGTCGTCGTGCATGGCGATCGGCACGAAACAGCAGCATCGACTGGCTGTTATCTGGATCTGGAATCGCACGCATTCCACCAAAGGCGCCTGTGCCGTAATGCAGCGCGTGGGTGGCGATGGAGATCCTGGCCTCCTCAAAAGGGACGCACTGGCCCTGAAACCATGCGTAGGGCAGGAACTGATGCATCGCAGAGAAAGCCCGATGGCTGAATCTTCTCACCATCGGTCCCCTGCCTCGGGAGAATGCAGTCATGCACCGTCTTGCCAGCTGTCCGGGTCTTGATCCTCCGGAGGATGTCGTGCTGGTGGAGCAGCCCCCGGCCGAGGTGCTGTTCCTCACCAGTGCATCAACGGATCTCAGCTGTCTCGATCAGGTTCTTCTGCAGCGACCGGAGTGGCAGAACAGGATCCGGGCTCTTGCACTGGATTGCCTGTCCCATCCGGCTCAGCTGGACCATTACCTGGCCACCACAGCGAACGAAGCCCAGTTGGTGCTTGTTCGATTGCTCGGCAGTCGCGGGCACTGGAGTTACGGCCTTGAACAATTGCAGCGTTGGCAGTCCGAACGTGTGGATCGGCAGCTGGTGGTTCTGGCAGGCACCCCAGATCAGGAACGAGAACTGCATGGGATTGGATCGATCGACACCGCACTCTCGGATCGCTTGGCAGCGCTGCTAAGGGAGGGAGGTACGGCCAATCAGCAGCAGCTGCTTTCAACGCTGCAAAGCCTCCTGCAGAACGAAACACCAGAACCGAAGACCATTCCGATCGAACCGTTACCCGACCCACTCCCCTGGGACTGGCGTGATGATCCGGGCCCGACGGTTGGGGTGGTGCTTTATCGAGCACTGCTGCAGGCCGGTGATACAGCCCTGGCGGAGTCGCTGGCTGGAACCCTTCGCGAACGAGGCCTGAGGCCGCGGCTGATCTGGGTCAGCAGCCTGCGGGACAGTTCAGTGCAGGCCGGGGTCCATGACCTGCTGCGCAGTCAGAACACCCAGGTGGTGATCACGGCCACCGCCTTTGCCTCCGTGCGGAGCGATAACGCTGGTCTTGGCAGCCCCCTTTGGGAGGAGTTGAACTGCCCTGTGCTGCAGTTGCTGTCCAGCAGTGGAGGCCGTGAACGCTGGAGTGACAGCAGTCGGGGACTGGACCCCCTGGATCTCTCGTTGCAGGTGGTGATGCCGGAACTGGATGGCCGCATCACCACCCGACCCTGCGCCTTTCGTCAGCAGAGGCCCTCGGCTGGAACGCTCGCCACAGCCGTGGCCACACAGCAACCCGATCCGGACGGCATCACCTGGCTGGTGGAGCATGCCGCCCGCTGGATTGAACTGCGAGAAACAACGGCTGCAGAACGAAAGATCGCCATGGTGCTGGCCAACTACCCGGTGCGGGATGGTCGGGTGGCGAACGGCGTCGGGCTCGATACACCCGCCAGCGTCACCAACATCCTCGGCTGGCTGCATCAGGAGGGCTACGACCTCGGAACAGATCCGCTTCCTGCCGATGGTGATGCCTTCATCACACAGCTGCTGAGAGGCCGCACCAATGCACCGGAGGGACTGAATCGGCCGCCGCTGGACCATCTTTCCCTGGCTGACTATCAGGCCTGGTGGCTCACAGTGCCGCGCGAAGCCCAACGGCTGATAGAAGCGCGCTGGGGTTCTCCCGATCAAGCACAAGACCTTGATAGAGATCTGGGCTTCGCCATCCATGGATTGCGCTTCGGTCATGTGGTGGTTCTGTTGCAACCGGACCGGGGTTACGACCCAGAGCAGATCGCTGATCTGCATTCACCCGATCTGCCTCCACCACATCGCTACCTGGCCCAGTACCTCTGGCTGCGTCGTCAGCACCGAACCCAGGTGATGCTGCACGTGGGGAAACACGGCAGCGCCGAATGGCTTCCTGGCAAGGGGGTGGGACTGAGCCCGAATTGTGGCCCCGAACTCGCCCTCGGACCCATCCCCCATCTTTATCCCTTCATCGTCAACGATCCCGGCGAAGGCTCCCAGGCAAAACGACGCGGCCAGGCGGTGATTCTTGATCACCTCATGCCACCCATCGGCCGTGCAGGGCTGCATGGTCCCCTGCAACAACTCGAGGGATTGCTAGATGAACTGGTGGAGGCACGCCAGCTGGGAGCGGAACGAACGACAGTGCTCGAAACATCGGTGCTGAACTGCCTCACACAGCTGAACTGGCCGGACCTGCCAAGCCGAGATGAACTGAACAGCGGCACGAAGCCGCTGGAGCAAATTCTGGATCAGGCGGAGACCTATCTCTGTGAACTGAAGGAGGCTCAGATCCGCACAGGCCTGCACTGTTTCGGCGCTGCTCCATCCCCAGAAAAGGGTTTGGAACTCTTACTGGCCCTGGCGAGAGCACCCCGGGGTGAATGGTCCGGGCTGACCCAGTCCATGGCCGCACGGGTAGGGCTTGCGTTCGATCCCTGGTGTGATGAAGACGGTCTTGGGCTCAGCCAGAACGACCAGAGACAACTGGAAGACCTTGGAGCCAGCCGCTGTCGTCGTGTGGGAGACGGCACCGCCTGGCTCGAACAACAGGCGTTGCTGTTGTGCAGTCGGTTGATTGAGGGGAACAATCCTCAGAACCTCGCAGCACCATTCCAGAGCTGGTCGGCCTCGGAGCCTGAGCTGCTGCAGCTCACCGATGACCTGTGGCCTCGCCTGAATGGTTGTGGTGCTGCGGAACGCTCTGCCCTGTTGCGTGGTCTTGCAGGACAAAAGATCGCTGCTGGTCCCTCCGGAGCTCCGAGCCGTGGACGACCGGATGTCTTACCCACGGGTCGAAACTTCTATTCGGTGGATTTACGCGGGCTGCCGACGGAAGCAGCCTGGGATCTCGGCCGCCGCTCGGCCGAGCAGCTGCTGGATCTCCACCTGCAGGCCGAGGGCGAGCATCTGCGCCATCTGGCGTTGTCCGTTTGGGGAACAGCAACCATGCGAAACGGCGGCGAAGACATTGCCCAACTGATGGCACTGATCGGTGTCCGTCCTGTCTGGGACGGACCGAGCCGCCGCATGGTGGATCTGGAGGTAATCCCATCACGACTGCTGGGGCGGCCACGGGTTGATGTGGTGCTGCGCATCTCCGGACTGTTCCGCGATGCCTTCCCGCATCTGGTGACTTGGGTGGACAAAGCCCAGCGCCTCGTGGCTGCTCTCGATGAAGACGAAACGGTCAATCCTCTGGCCGCCCTGACAAGGCAGCTGGGTCCCCAGGGTCGGATTTACGGCTCGGCACCGGGCGCCTATGGGGCAGGACTGCAGGCACTGATCGACAGCGGCGCCTGGGAGCAGCGCGCCGATCTCGCCGATGCATTTCTGAGTTGGAGCCAGTGGCGTTATGGAATCGGAGCGGAACCGGAACAGGATCGTTCCGGCCTGGAAGCAGCCCTGGGCCGGGTGCAAGTTGTCTTGCACAACCAGGACAACCGTGAGCATGACCTGCTCGATTCCGATGACTACTACCAGTTCCATGGCGGACTCAGCGCTGCGGTGGAACTGGTCTCAGGCGAGCGTCCCAAGCTCTGGTTCGGGGACCATTCGCGTCGCGAGCGCCCAAGGCTGCATCGCCTGGAAAAGGAACTCGACAAGGTGATACGCAGTCGTCTGCTCAACCCGCGCTGGATCGAGGGAATGCAGCGCCACGGATACAAGGGCGCATTCGAAATGGGTGCCAGTCTTGATTACCTGTTTGCGTACGACGCTGCAACGGATCGCGTGCCCGATTGGTGTTACGGCGCTCTTTGCGATCAGTGGCTTGGAGAACAGTCCACCCTTGATTTTCTGCGGACCAAGAATCCCTGGGTGTTGCGCGACATGGCTGAGCGACTTCTTGAGGCCAGCAACCGTGACCTATGGCAAGGAGCAACAGATGATCAGATCGAGCGGCTGAAACAACACGTCTCAGCCAGTGAATCACTGATCGAGCGTGGCGAGCTCACTTGTTGAGGTCGCGCACCATCTGACGGAATGGATCGATCGAACCAGGCTTGTTCGATGCAGACGCTTTAGCCGTTGAGGCCTTGGGTTCCTCCTCCTTGAGAATCTCCTTGCGGGCAACCGGAGCAGCATTGGCCGATGCGGGTGTGTTCACACCCGTGATGGCGATGCCACGCAGCCGCTCGTTCATCTCAGCGGTGCTCACCTGTTCAGCGAAGGTTTTCTTCACCGGCTTCGGGACCCCGGCGGTCAGGTTGATGGAATCATCGACCTTGCGAGCATCACCAAGACCCTCGCTTCGCTTGTCGAGGCTTTCGGTTTCGGCCGCGACAGTCATGATCTGCTCTTTGGTGCCGGGACTATCGACCGTGCCTGGAAAGGTGCGGCGGATCGTCTTGGCCTCACGCATGTAATCCACATTCCCGAGGGATGAGGAGGAATCTGCATCGAGAAAATATTCGGAAGGCTTTTCCTTGGCGGGCTTGCGCGGCTTGATCGTGTTATCGGAATCCTGCGAGTCCTGGTTCAGCAGACGATCAAATAAGCCCATGCCGGCGGGGACTGAGATTGACTCAATTTAACGGCCACTGAGGTCAATTCCATGGCTGTCGGTGCCACACGTACGTAAAAGGCCAAGATTCTCCAACTGGCGATCAATCGACTGGCAGATCAGTGGGCTTGGCGCCCAAGTGGTCTGCATGTCGTAGTCATACCAGGCTTCACCGCCATCGAAACCAAGGCGGGCCGCCTCTGCGATCAGGATGTCGTGGCCAAGTCGATACCGGGCGGGGTGAGCCAGCACGGCCAGTCCCCCTGCCTCATGAATCGCCGCGATAACCGATGCCGCCCTCAGCGGTTCCCCCACCACGGCATCACCACGGTTGTAAAGCCGCAGAGCAGGATGATCCAGCTCGAAACCAAGGGCCAGAACATGCACCAAGCAACCCTTCAACAGAGCACTGATTTCCATCCCGCTCCAGAGCGTCGGCACTGAGCTACCCGCAGAACGCTGATCATCGAGCCATGCCCGCATCGGGGCATGGGCATGGGAACTGTGGTGATCGGTCACCGCCAGCTGGCTCAGGCCGCGTCGGGTCGCCTGCTCGATCAGCTCAATCGGGTCGAGGCTGCCATCGCTGCAGAGGGTATGGCAATGAAAGTTGAACGATTCCGGGCAGCTCCTGGAATCAACCCGTTCCAGAACAGCCCGGAGCGGATGGTCCATATCAGGCATCAGCCGCTTCAGATCTCAGTCTCCGCCAGCGGGCATAAAACTGGATCGAACCCACCATGAAAACGACCAAGGCAACGATGAACCAGGTGGCCGCACTGGTCGGGAACTGGGTCTTGAAGACCACCAGCATCACGACAATCACTAGCAGCAACGTGGGCAATTCATTCAGCGCACGGAGTTGCTTGCCAGACCAGGCACAGGTGCCGGCATGCAACTGCCCCATCAGGCGATAACAGAAGAAGTGATAGACGAGAAGTGCCGCCACAAAGGCGAGCTTGGCGTGCATCCAGCCCTGTTGAAGCCAGCTGGGCTGAACCACCAGCAGGCCTGTTGCCATCGACACGGCCACGACCATCCCGGGGGTGGTGATGATGTTGGCGAGCCGCTTCTCCATCAACGTGTATTGATCACGGAAGGGCTGTTGCAGCTCCTCCGCCAGTTCGGCTGTCTCGACGTGATAAATGAAGAGACGAACCAGATAGAACAGACCGGCAAACCAGACCACCACTCCCACGATATGGAGGGTCTTGAACCAGAGGTAAGCCTCGGGTGGGAGCGTCATCAAGGCAACCGGAGTGAGGCGGACATACGAAGGGTTCAGGCGAGACCGTCAAGGAAGTCGTTGGCTCGTCGCTGGTGCTCCAGAAGCGTTTCCGGAGCCATGCGATCAAGGTTGCGAGCCATCATCGCCAGTCGGTACTGACTGCGGAAAAAAGTGTCATGACGTTGAATGAAACTCCAGAACAGCCCATCCCAGATCTCACACCACGGACCTTTGCGGTAGTCCGACATCTTGCGCACATAGTTTGATCCCGAGAGATAAGGCTTGGTGGTGAAGATTCCTCCGTCAGCGAACTGACTCATGCCATAAACATTGGGCACCATCACCCAGTCATAGGCGTCGACAAACAGTTCCATGAACCAGGTGTAGATCCGGTTGGGATGGAACCCGCAGAGCAGCATCACGTTGCCGAGCAACATCAACCGTTCGATGTGATGGCAGTAACCGGTGTCGAGAGCGTGCCGGATGGCGTCATCGATCGGCGGCAGCCCGGTGGTGGCGTTGTAAAAGGCCTCGGGAATGGGACGGTCGGCGAAATTCCAGAAGTTGCCGGTGCGCATTGTCACGCCATGACGGCGGTACATCGCTGCCATGAATTCACGCCAGCCGATGATCTGGCGGATGAAGCCCTCCAACGAATTGAGAGGAATGTCTCCAAGTTCGGCCCTGGCGAGGGTCCGGTCCAGAACCTTCTGTGGCGTGAGCAAACCGATGTTGAGCATCGGCGAGAGCACGCCGTGCCACATCACCCTGTGCTGGCTACTGATGGCGTCTTCATAGGCACCGAACTGCTGAAATCGAACCTCCAGAAACTGATCCAGCCATCGTTCGGCATCCGCATGACTGACGGGATAAGCGAACAACGCATCACCCCCCAGACGGGGCAATGCCTCCTCCGCCAGTTGCTGTTGAGCAGACAGCACGAATGACGATGGAGAACAGAAAGGTTCGTCAGGGACGGAGATGCCCTTTGGCAGCTTCTTTCGATTTTCAGCGTCGTAGCTCCAACGACCTCCCAGCGGTCCGCCATCGGGTTCAAGCAGCACACCGAGTCGTTTGCGCTGCATTTCATAGAACTTCGCCATGAACGGCTTCTTGCCGTTGCCGAAGTGCTCCTCCAGAACGTTGGGGGGGGTTAAAAGCATCGGTGTCGGAAGGATCGTCAGACGGCAGTCATGCCGAGTGACAAAGGCCTTCAGTCGGCGCTCCAGGAGATCATCAACCGGATCGGCCAGATGAAAGGAGCGGTATCCGGCGCTCACCAGAAGCTGCAAATGAGCGCTTGTGTCTTCAGCCGCGTTGTGGCGTTGATGCAGAACAGTCCACCCCCGCTGCTTCAACTCAGCCGCATAGCTGTTCATCGAGGCGCGGTGCAGAACCAACCTCTGCTGATGAACTCGCAACGGCCAGCGGGGATCGGTGCCGAAAAAGAGCGGATCCTCGATCAGAGCAACCGGCCGACCTGGCTCCAGCGCCGGATGCTCAGCAAACAGCTGATGGGGATAGACAAGGCTGATCTCCACTCAAGTCACCTCGCCGGCAAGTCGGCAGGCCCGACGGCCCAGCGCCGTGGCATAACCACGATCGACCTGTCCGGCACGGGGGCTGAGAACCTTGGCGCGGCAATCCATGACAACTTTTTCACGATGACCCTGCTGATCATTCAGGCGCATCACTAACTGCCAGTGATTCTTGGCACTGCGCGTGATGTCATCAGCGCAAACCGGCCCGGTGCACAGACCGGGGGATGCCAGTGCCGGCGAAGGCAACAGGCTGAGCCATGCGGCCATGCAGAACGACAGCAACAGATGGCGAATCATGCGATGCGTGCACGGGGCTCCTCGGAGGACTCATCCTGGCGCTCATCATCATCGGGATGGAAAAAGTTGTGAATGTCCTTGGCCAGGGCCGGACCGACACCGGGTGCCTTGGCCAGAACCTCAACGGATGCCAGCTGAATGGCATCGATCGAGTGGAAATGGGCCAGAAGATCCTTGACGCGTTTCGGCCCCAGACCTGGAATATCGGACAAGCGTGAGCGTTTCATCCGCTGGCCCCGTTGTTGACGGTGGAAGGTCACCGCGAAGCGATGAGCTTCATCCCGGAGACGACGCAACAGGGCCACTCCGAGCTGATCCGGCTCACTTTCGAGGGGCTGGCTTTCACCAGGCAGGAAGACTTCCTCACGCTGCTTGGCCAGGGAGCAGACGTTGAGATCTTCATGGAGATCAAGCTCACGAAGTGCCTCCATCACTGCGGACAACTGGCCTTTGCCGCCGTCAATCATCACCACGTCCGGCCAGTCGTTGAGACCATCGGTCTGAAGGGCACTTCCACCCCTGTGCCGCAACGCGCCCAGATCGACACCTTCGGCTTTGGCGCGAGCCCAGCGACGAAAACGGCGGCGCATGATCTCAGCCATCGCCATGAAATCGTCGCTGTGACCGGCGCGAATGCTGCTGCTGCGGATCTTGTACTTGCGGTAGTGCTGCTTGGCGGGCAACCCATCAATAAAAACCACCTGAGAGGCGACCGCATCGCTGCCCTGGATATGACTGATGTCATACCCCTCGATTCGACGGGGCGGAGTGGGCAACTCCAGAAGCTGCGCCAGATCCTCCGTCGCCAGGGCCTGCTGTTCCTGACCCTGCTTGGCCCTCAGCAGTTCGAACTCGGCGTTTCTCTGGAGCAGTTCGATCAGATCGGCCTTTTGCCGCTGTTTCGGGCAGTGAATCTGAACCCGGCGCTCCCGCTGTTCAGTGAGCCATTCCTCCAGCAGCACTTGCTGGGGAAGCTGATGCTGCACCAATAATTCCGGCGGAATCTCAACTGCATCCACCTGGCTGTAGTGCTCTTCAATCACTCTCTGGAGGATCAGGCCTGGATCAAGGCCGTCCGCATCGGCCATGTAACCAAGCCGACCCACCAACTTCCCGGCGCGCATCTGGAACAGCTGCACCGCCGCCAACTTGTCATCAAAGGCCAGGGCAACCACATCCCGGCTCACTGAGGAATCAGGAAGACTCATCTTCTGATCAGCCGTCAACTGATCAAGGCCCTGAAGCTGGTCGCGCACGCGAGCTGCGGATTCAAAGTCGAGACGCTCGGCGTAACGCTCCATCTGATCCGCCAGCAGGTGTTGCAGTTCATCGCTGCGCCCCTGGAACACCATGGCCACCTTGCGCAGGGTGCGGTGATAGTCCTCGGAACTGACCTTCTCCTGACACACCCCCGGGCAACGACCGATGCTGTAGTTCAGGCAGGTCCGGTCCTGATGCAGCGGCCGCGGACGTTGCCGCAGTGGGAACACCCGCTTGACCAAAAACAGGGTGCGCCGAAGCAGACCCACGTCAACGTAAGGACCGTAAAAACGATCCAATGGGCTACGGAAACGCCGACGACGGGTGATAAAAATTCGCGGGTAGGCCTCACTCCAGGTGATGCAGAGATAGGGATATTTCTTGTCGTCCTTCAGCAACACGTTGAAGTGCGGCTGATGGTTTTTGATCAGGTTGGATTCCAGCGCAAGAGCCTCGGCCTCGCTGTCGGTGACGATGAATTCGATCTCGCAGACCTGGCGCGTCATCAGTCGGATGCGCGGCGACAGATCATGACGACTACGGAAGTAACTGCGCACCCGGCTGCGCAGGGTCTTGGATTTGCCGACGTAGAGGATTCGATCCTCTCCATCACGCATCAGATAACAACCGGGTTCGGGAGGAATGTCCTTCAGACGACGCTCCAGCCGTTCGGGCTGAGTGAGCAGCGGTGCGATCGGGACAGGATCCTCCAAGATCCGATCAGCCTCCGTAATTCCAGCCTGTGCTGGCCATGGTCAGAGCCTCTCCATCCTCCAGGAGTCGGGCCGTTTTCACCTCACCAACAAACACGGTGTGATCACCGTGTTTGATCTGGCCGACAAGCTCACACTCGACCCCCCCGACGACGTTATCGAGCAATGGCAATCCCAGAGGACCTTCGCTGAAGGGAGCCGCGTCAAAGCGGCCGCCCAGGCCCTTCTGCGGTTTGAAAAACACAGCAGCGAGGTCCTTCTGATCAGCCTTCAGCATGTTCAGAGAAAAGCGTCCGGTGCGCTCGATGATCCCGTGGCTGGTGCTGTCCGCCCGCACACCCATCACAACCAGAGGTGGCTCGAATGAGCCCTGAGTCACCCAGCTTGCGGTGAAACCGTTCACTTCATCGCCGTCCCGCACACCGCAAACGAAAAGACCATGGGGAATTTTGCGGAGGAGAACCTTCTTGGCGTCAGCGTCGAGACTCATAGGTAGAACCAATGTCACCGAAATCTAGGGATTCAATCCCTGCATAGGATCTGCCAATACCAGCGGGATCGGATGAGAGCGCTTTACCCGGGCAGTTTCGATCCGCTCACGAACGGTCACATGGATCTGATCGAGCGGGCCGCCAGCCTGTTCGGGGGTGTGATCGTTGCGGTTTTATCCAACCCCAACAAAAAGCCCGTCTTCAGGGTTGAACAACGCATCGCTCAGATTCAGGCCTCCACGGCATATCTGGATGGGATTGAGGTGATCAGCTTCGATGGCCTCACGGTGAACTGTGCGGAAACCCACCGGGCTGATCTGATCCTGAGAGGCCTGCGGGCGATGAGTGATTTCGAATATGAGCTCCAGATCGCCCACACCAACCGCTCGCTTGATGAAACCCTCGAAACGGTTTTTCTCGCCACTTCGGCCCGTCACAGTTTCCTGAGCAGCTCCGTGGTCAAAGAGGTGGCCCGCTTCGGTGGAACGATCGACCACATGGTGCCCGAAGTGGTAGCCAAGGACCTAATAAAGCTCTTTAATTCGGCTTTCCCGCCTCGTTGATATGAGCGATATTCGCTTCGCCGTTCTCGATCAGCTGGATCAGCTGGAGGATGTCTTTCTCGAGGGAAGCCGCATCCCCTTCAGCGGCGGGCGTCTAGTCAATGAGAACGATGCCGTCGAACTCCTTGATGCCATTCGGGAAGGTCTCCCGGGGGAGGTTGAACGTGCAGCGCAACTGCTGGAGCGACGCGACTCGTTTATCAACACTGCAAAGCAACAGGCCGAAGAACTGGTGCAACAGGGCAAGCGCCAGCACGACCAAATGGTGAGCAGCGCAACGGTCCGTCAGGAGGCCGAACGCCAGGTGAATGACATGCGGGAACAGACGCGGCAACAGTGCGAAACCCTCCTCAAAACAACACGGCAGCAGGGGGCAGCACTGGAACAGGAGATGCAGGCCAAATTGGCGCAACAGGAGCAGCAGTTCACTGCCCGCCGGCAGCAGTTGGAGCAGGAAGCACAACAGCGGCGCCAGCAACTGGAACAGGAGGCCATGGAGTTCAAACGCCAGCAGGCAGAGCTGCAAGAGGCCAATCGCCGTCAGGCACTTCAAGACCTCGAAACAATCCGCAGTGAGGGCCAGCGGCTGCAGAAAGAAAGCCGGGACGAAGCCGAACGGGTTCACAACGACGCACTTCAGTTCCGCCAGCAGACCCAGCAGCAGTGCGAATCACTGATTCAGCGCAGTCGCCAGGAAGCCGGCAACGTCCAAGACGGAGCGAATCGTTATGCCGAACAGACCCTGGGCGAGCTGGAGGGTCGGTTGAAGGAAATGGCGCAGGTGGTGATCGCAGGCCGGCAGGAGTTGGTGAAGATCCAGTCGATCCGAACCGACACAACCAAGCCGGCTGAATCACAGGGCAAAACTGTGTCGATCAGCCGAGCCCGTCGCGCTGCCTCAAGGTTGCGCTCCATGAAGGGCACCGGCTGAGGCGTTGCGTCTCCTGAAGAATCCTGCCCATCACCGGTTTTGGATCCAGGGCGCCATTGGCGATCATGCTGACGTAACGGGGGCCGTTGCTCGTTTCGAGAATTCCAGAAACGGCCCGAACACCTCGGAGAGTGCCGGTCTTCCCCCAGAACCGGCCCTGCAGGCTGGTTCCCCTCCAGTAGCGACGAAGGGTGCCACGGCGACCTGCAATCGCCATGGATGCCTGGTAATAAGCGCCCAGAGGATGCTGGGCCATCCGCCAAAGCAGAGTGGCCAACGTTCGACTCGTCACCCGATTGGCGCGGGAAAGACCACTTCCATCCCGAATGCGTAATCCCCGCATGGGCATTCCCTGGGCCTGCAACCACTGGGTGTTTGCCAGGAGTGCTCGATTGAGATCCCAGCTGTCAGCCCCTTCCCGCAGAAGCACTTCGGCAGTGAAGTTGTGACTCTCGGTGTTGGCGAGGCTGAGCAATGCATGCATCGGAGCGGACTCCTCGGTATGCAACAGCTGCGGTGGACGGCTGAAACGATTTCGGCGCTGGTCTCCCGCTCTGTCTTCGCTGTTCACCATCACCATCTCGAACTGTCCCCCCCGCTGCTTTGCTGTTGCCTGCATCACTCTCCGCAGACGAAGGGCAGGATCCATCACCGCCATGTGGAGGGCATTGCTGGTGAGAGCCAGTCGTGTGATCGGAGCGCCGTAGGCATAACTGCGATCGTCGACAGGCCAGTCGTTGGGCCACCAGCGTTGGCGAGGAACATCCCGAAGCATCAGCCTCACCGGTTCACCTGTTGTGACCCTGGAGCGGCTGCCACCCTGTCCGAACGCCACCATGGCCAGACGCTGCAGCTCTTCGATGCTCAGATCGGGATCTCCCTCCCCGATGATTTCGAAACTCCCGTCGCCATGGCGGAGCAACTGGGTTCGCAGCCGCTGATCGGGGCCTAACCGATCCAGGGCAAAGGCAGTGCTAATCAGCTTTTGATTGGACGCTGGAATGCGGGGAAGCCAACCGTTGAGATCGGCCAACAACTGACCGCGATCATCCAGAACACTGATGCTCCAGGGCGCCGTGGAGCCGCCGACAGCCGCGCGAATGGTGCTCTGCAGTTGCGGACAAAGCGGACGCTGCAAACGACCTGGGAGTCCCTGACGTTGGACAGGGGGAGGAGGCTGCAACAACGCATCCGCAGCCAGAGCAGCCGGACCGCTGACAGAGGTGATCAAGGCGATGGCTGTCGCGAAAAGCCTCATGGCAGTTCCAAACCACTTACAACGCCCGTGACGCGGTAAAGCAGACCCTCCAACTCGACCGGCGTGCCGATCTTGAGTTTCGTGCCAGCCACCACAACACCGGATGATCTGGTTTCCGCTTCAGCCTGAAGCTGGAAACGGGCATGAATCGGGCGTCCAGCAGTCGGGTCTGAAGCCTCAACAATCGTGCCATCCGGAAGTAGATCAAGAAGAGGTCGGGTTATGTCATCCACAGCCAGCAGCTGCACCCGACCCGCCGGCTGGTTCCGAATCACGATGCTCACAGTTCCTTCCTCGCGGACCGCAGCAAAGAACGTTTCGGGCTGATCGAGGTAGAGATGCCGGACATCGACTGACAACTCAACCGATTCCATCGAACCAGTGGCACGGGCCAGACCATTTGCCAGTTTCGGAGACCAGGCGGCACCAGCCAGTGCCGTCAGGGCTGCCAGGGCAGCGAGACCATCCAACAGCGTGAACTGACGCAAAGAGAATCGGCGCGTCATCCAACCGAATCAGCAGACCAAACCTTAAGGAGGGGTTGAAGAGGCTTCAACCGCCGAATCATTTGCTCAGACCATCAAGAAAACGATCAACGTTTCCAAGTTGTTGTTTGAGGCCATCCGGATCCTCACCGGCGAGAAGTGCGCTCAAGCTTTCCGGATCAGGACGGTCGGCGCTGGTGCTCAACCAGCGGTAGCCATCTGGATCCTGACGGAAAAGAGCCCACTCGTCCGGGAAGACCCGCATGAGAGCACCACCCTCCAACGGTTGAAGCCAATAGGCCTGCTGCCAGGAGGAGACGAAGCCACGACGCCGTTGTCGCGCCACGCTGCCGATGCCCACAGCGGCATCTTCCAGACGACCATTAAGCATCACAATCACGCCACGGTGTGCTTCGCAGAGCGCCATGAACGCGTCATAGTCCGATGGCTGAGGACCTACAGCAAGCAGCAGAGCGTCAGGATCTGCCTGGGAGGACCACTGGTTGAAATCAGCGATGGACGCGGCCAAGTCCGGAGCATCTCGTCGTGCCAGGGCAGCGGCACCGGCATCGGGCCAAAGCAGCCTCAAACTGGAGTCAACGGCGCTGAGTGCTTCCGCCAGACGCAGGGCCACGGGCAAGAGCCGAAGATTCTCGAAGCGCAGGGTTGCTCCCCACCTGCTTCCATCCGGTGATGCGACAGCGACCTTGACGGCCTTCAGCAGATCGGCCTCCGCCTTCAACAGATCGGGGGGAAGCACATACGCCGGAACATCAGTTGCGGTGTCGGCGGCGTCGGACACGGAGACTTGGTCAGGACAGTTGAACCAGCTTCTCAGGAGCTGGCCCTGATCGCGAGCTGCAGTCGCTCCGGCACCTGATCGAGAACCGCAAGATCAATCCATGGGCCAAGGCTGAAACGAACCAACGACTGCCGCAGGGCCGTTTCAACTCCCATGGCACTCAGAACAGCACTGTCCTGAACCGTTCCCGAACGGCAGGCGCTGCCGCTGCTGCAGGCCACATTGCGGCGCGCCAGCTCACGGACAAGTCTGCGACCGGAAAGAGGACTGCCACCTGCCGATGTGATCAGGCAGGCCAGATGATTGGGAAGGCGTGGGGTTGTCTCTCCGTGAAGCACTGTCACACCGTCGATCGCCTCGATCTGCGCCTGAAGCCTGTCTCTCCAAACCAGCAACTGAGGTGTTGCTCCAGGGGGCGTCGACTGATGGAAGGGGTCGAAGTGGGGAAGGGTCTGCAGCGCTTCCGCCAGTCCAGCGATCAATGCGACCGGCTCGGTACCAGCCCGCAGACCTCCCTCCTGGCCTCCACCACCCTGCATGGGCTGCTGGATCAGTCCCTGCCGATGAAGCAGCAGACCCACACCCCGCGGCCCCTGAAGTTTGTGGGAGGAGAAGCTGAGCAGATCGACAGGCAGGGACGTCCAATCGATCAAACCCTGGGGCAGCAGCTGGGTGGCATCGGTATGGATCAAAACACCGCGCTCTCGACAGGCGGCAGCAATGCGCAGTAAGGGCTGCAGCGTTCCCACCTCGCTCTGTGCCCAGATCAGAGACACCATTCGCGTCGGTGGTGCCAGCAAACGATCGAGCTGATCCAACTTCAAGACACCCGTCGCATCAACCGGCCAGCGTTCCAACACCCAACCCCGTTGCACCAGCACCTGTGCCGCTGCCTCAACGGCAGGATGTTCAACGGCGGAAATCACAAGGCGTCCGACGGGCTGCTGGTACGTAATGCCCAAAAGAGCCAGATGCACTGATTCAGTGGCACCTGAGGTGAAGACGAGCTGATCTGGTTCGGCGTTCAGCGCTGCTGCGATCTGCGCGCGACAACGGCCCAGAGCTTCAGCAGCGATCAGTCCCGGACCATGAAGGCTGCTGGGGTTAGCCCAGGCATCCTTATGAATCCGATCCATGCAGCGGAGCACATTGGGCAGTGGGGGCGTGGTCGCCGCTGCATCCAGATAAATCTCAGGGATTTCCACGTTCGAAGCGGGCCCGAGTTCGTTGTTCCAGAGATTCACTGGCCAACTGCAGCATCGAATCGAGGGAGGTGCTTTCCAGGAAGGCCTGAACCTGCTTCTGAGAGGCGGCTTCCACTTCAGGATCCAAGGGTTGATCACTGCAAGCGTTTGGCGTGGCGGATGGTGTTTCCAAAACAACGGGTTCTTGAGTGGCTTCCTGAATGATGTACAAACCATCAGGCATCAATTCAGGCGAGAACACCCCATCGAACAGAGCCACCGCCGGACCCGTCATTAGGACGGAGCCTCGTTGGTCAGGCCATGCGATCTGAAGAGGTCCACCGGGAAGCATCACTTCAGCATGGTCATCGGATAAGCCCAGAAGAACCGCTGCAACCAACGTGGCGCAGGCGCCGGTTCCACAGGCGAGGGTTGGACCTGCACCACGCTCCCAGACACGAATCTCAAGTTGGTCTCGGCTGTGCACACGCAGGAAATGCACATTCGTCTTGGCAGGGAAGAGAGGGTGCACTTCCAAAGCAGCTCCCCAGGCTTCGAAAGGAATGGCATCCAGGTCATCCACGGGAACCACCACGTGGGGATTCCCCATGCCAACAGCGGCAACAGAAAGACGGGTTTCGGAAAGTTCAGCCTCCCCGCGAGGCAAACCGTCCACCGACGGCAAGGTCGTGGGCACCGTCTCCGGCTCCAGAAACGGTGGTCCCATATCCACAAGCAGCTGGCCATCGTCCTTCAGTTCAGGACGGATCAGCCCGGCAGGAGTCTCAATCGACCAGCGAAAACCGGGTTCATTTCCATCACTATCCGCCAGAAAACGCGCCAGACATCGGATTCCATTGCCGCACATCTCCGCCTCACTGCCATCTGCATTGAAGATGCGCATACGCAAATCACCTTCAGCCTGGGGCGGCAAGGCCAGGATCACCCCATCGCCTCCGATGCCGAAGCGACGGTCACAGACCTGACGAACCCAGGCTGGATCGGGGTCGGTGATGGCAGATGGCAGCTGCCCATGACGACCTTCCAGGATCAGAAAGTCATTACCAAGGCCGTGATATTTGCTGAACTGCAGCATGGTGATCCGTTTGCTTATTCGAATCTTATGGAGACCTCTCCTCTCGATCCGAGTCTGCCGGGTGTGCGGCTGCTTCAGACATGGATCAGGGAGCAAAGCCCCATCAGTGTTGAAGTAATTGGAGCGGAGCGTGTCGAAGGACGGCTGATCTGGCAGGACTCCGAATTTCTGGCAATTGAACGAAGTGCCGGCAGCAGACCGACCCTGGTCAGCCGTCGCCAGGTTTGCGTGATCCGTTCACTCGGCTGAAACCTGCGGATGTGACACGATCTCAGCCTTACTGCCGTTCGGTCCACCCGTGAACAGCCGTTACGCCCCTGCCGAGATCGAAAAGCGCTGGCAGGCGTGCTGGAAAACTGAGGGTCTGGATTCGACTCCGGAAACGGTCGACGACAACGGCTTCTACGCCCTGTCGATGTTTCCGTATCCCTCGGGAACGCTGCACATGGGCCATGTGCGCAATTACGTGATCACGGATGTGATCGCCCGAGTTCAGCGGATGCGCGGCCGACCTGTGCTTCATCCAATGGGATGGGATGCCTTCGGACTTCCAGCGGAAAACGCTGCGATCGAGCGCAACATCGATCCAGGGGACTGGACCGACCGCAATATCGAGCAGATGCGGGGTCAGCTGGAGAAGCTGGGTCTGTCCATCGACTGGGATCGGGAACAGGCGACCTGTCACAGCGATTACTACCGCTGGACCCAGTGGTTGTTCCTCGAATTGTTCGATGGCGGCTTGGCCTATCGCAAGAACGCCACGGTGAACTGGGATCCGGTGGACCAGACCGTGCTGGCCAATGAACAGGTGGACTCCGAAGGTCGTTCCTGGCGCTCCGGTGCACTGGTGGAGCAACGACAGCTGAACCAGTGGTTTCTTCGCATCACGGACTACGCCGAGCGGCTTCTGCAGGACCTGGATGAGCTGGAGGGATGGCCGGAGCGTGTTCGCACCATGCAGGCCAACTGGATCGGTCGTTCCGAAGGTGCTGAGATCACCTTCCAGGTGGTCGGACATGACGCGACACCCATCACTGTTTTCACCACACGCCCCGACACACTCGCCGGGGCCTCCTACGTAGTGCTGGCACCTGAACATGCTCTTGTTGGACAGCTCACCAGCCTGGAATGCCTCGAAGCCGTCAGAACCTTCCAGGCCGAAGTCGCCCGGCTCAGTGCACTGGAACGAACCAGTGACGATGGTCCAAAACGAGGCGTCGCCATAGGCGCCAGCGTGATCAATCCACTTACGGCCCAGGTCTTGCCCGTCTGGATCGCGGATTACGTGTTAGTGGATTACGGCACGGGAGCTGTGATGGGGGTTCCGGCCCACGATCAAAGGGACATTCGCTTTGCAGGCAGCAACAACCTGCCAATTCAGCAGGTGATCGAAGCGGAGGGAGCGGCTGCAGCAATCGCCAGTGGTGAAGCCTGGACGGATTCCGGTGTGTTGATCAATTCCGGTGATCTGGATGGGATGGAGTCCACAGCGGCCAAAGCCGAAGTCACACGGAGGGGGGACGCCGCAGGCTGGGCCTCCTCGAAGGTGACCTATCGGCTTCGGGACTGGTTGATCTCACGCCAGCGATACTGGGGTTGTCCGATCCCGATCATCCATTGCCCCGATTGCGGTGCAGTGCCTGTACCCCGCAAAGACCTGCCGGTGGAGCTGCCGCGGGGAATCGATCTCTCCGGCAAGGGTGGCTCACCGCTCTCACAGCAGGAGTCGTGGGTCAATGCGCCATGCCCCAACTGCGGAAAACCCGGTCGCAGGGAAACCGACACCATGGACACATTCATGTGTTCCTCCTGGTATTTCCTGCGGTTCGCCGATCCGCACAACACGGATGCACCTTTCAGCCGAGAGGCAGCAAACCGCTGGTTGCCGGTGCAGCAGTACGTGGGTGGCATCGAGCACGCCATTCTTCACCTGCTCTATTCCCGTTTTTTCACCAAGGCCCTCAAGGATCGGGGCCTGCTGGATGTGAATGAACCATTCGATCGTCTTCTCACCCAGGGAATGGTCCAGGGGACGACCTACCGCAATCCGAGCATTGGTCGCTACGTGGCCCCGGCCGATGTTGCAGACCCTGATCAACCGAAGGATCCAGAGACGGGAGACCCACTGGAAGTGTTGTTCGAGAAGATGTCGAAGTCGAAGTACAACGGCGTTGATCCAGCTGCGGTGATCGACCGTTACGGAGCCGACACGGCCCGGATGTTCATCCTGTTCAAGGCCCCTCCCGAAAAAGATCTCGAATGGGATGACGCCGATGTGGAAGGGCAGTTCCGATTTCTGCAACGCATCTGGCGACTGGTCGAATCCGCTGCCGGACAACTCGACTCCCTTGAGCCAAGACCTCAACCCGACCCACTCACCCAGACTGAGGCAGACATCCGTCGTGCGGTACACACCGCCATTGCCGCTGTCAGCGAAGACCTTGAGGGCGACATTCAGCTGAACACAGCAATCTCGGAACTGATGAAGCTCACCAATGCGATCAATGCCGCTGATCTGGGAAATCTGCGTGCACCGTTGCAGGTTGAGGCTCTGTCTACCTTGATCCGCCTGTTGGCACCTTTTTCACCACATCTCGCTGAGGAGCTATGGCACCAGCTGGGGGGAACAGAGAGCGTCCATCGCCAGAGCTGGCCGGTGCTCGATCCTGAGTCACTGGTTCAGGACACCGTTGACCTTGTGATCCAGGTAAAAGGCAAGGTGCGGGGAACCATCAAGGTTCCCAGCGATGCCGATAAAGCAACGCTGGAGCAACTGGCGCTTGCCAGCGAGGTGGCCTCTAAATGGCTGGAGGGACAACCTCCGCGCCGCGTCATCGTTGTGCCGGGAAAACTGGTCAACCTTGTTCCCTGAACCAAAGGGCTTCAGCTTTTTCTGAAGCGCAACGTGATCGGCTCGGCCCAGTCGCCATCTGCCGCATAGCCGCGATTGTTGCCGACAAGGTGGCGCAAGGTCATGAACATCGACTCCTCGGAATTTTCACCGAGTGTTTGAGCAAGATCATCAATGCTTCTGGCCACACCATCGGCAAGCAGTTCCTCGACCCTTTTCTGGAGCTCGAGAACAGCGGCAGCTGCCTTCTTCCCAGCCTCAACCCCGGGCTGGTGGTAGGCGTTGACATTAACCACTTCTCCGTAGAGCCCAACTGTGCGCTCAAACAGGGCGATCAGGGCGCCGAGTCGACGTTCATCAAAACAACGCATGCTGATGGTCATCGATTGGCGGCCGCCTTCGGTGAGGGCTGATCGGGTGCCTTGAAGGAAACCACCAAGGAAGTCGCCGGAGCACTCTCCCTTGATAGGCGGAATATCTGCCACATCAGCCAGCACCTCGATGAATGTCGCAAAAAAGTTGTCGACACCATCTCGGAGCTGCTGCACATAGGCGTGTTGATCGGTGGAGCCCTTGTTGCCATACACCGCAATGCCCTGATTCACGACAGCACCATCGCGATCTAAGCGCTTGCCGAGTGACTCCATCACCAGTTGCTGGAGGTAACGACTGAAAACCTCGAGGCGATCGCGATAGGGCAACACGACCATGTCGCGACGGCCACAACCATCGCCAGCCACATGCCAGGCAGCCGCCATCAAAGCCGCAGGGTTGCGGCGCAGGTCCGGAACACGCGTGGCCACATCCATCTCGGCAGCACCCGCAAGGAAGGAACGAATGTCTGAACCGATCAGAACCGCAGGCAGAAGACCAACCGCACTTGTGATGCTGGTACGACCACCCACCCAATCGAACATGTCGAACCGCTTCAGCCAGCCCTGCTGAGAGGCCTGCTGATCCAGCTTGCTGTCGGCCATCGTGATCGCCACAGCTTGTTCCGGCCAGGAACCGCCGACTGCATCAAGGCGAAGACGGGCCTGCTCCATTCCAATGTGAGGTTCGGGCGTCCCGCCGGACTTGCTCACGGTGACCACCAATGTGGTCTTGAGCCTGTCGCCGAGGCCCGCCAGGACCGTGCTCATGCCATCAGGATCGACATTGTCGAAGAAGTGGAATGGCAAACCTGCGTTGGGACGTTGCAGCGCACGCACCATCAGCATCGGGCCGAGACCGCTCCCACCGATGCCGATCCAGAGCACATCGGTGAAAGGTTTGCCGCAAGGAGCCTTGATGGCACCGCTCAGAACATCCTTGCCGAATTGTTCGATCTGATCGATTTCCGTGGCGACGTGACTGCCCACGGTTTCACTGGGAGCGAATTCGGGTGCTCGCAGCCAGTAATGACCCACCTGGCGCTGCTCATCGGGATTGGCGATGGCACCAGCTTCAAGCTGCTGCATGGCCTCGAATGCCGTTTTGAAGCCGGGTTCAAGCCGCTCGAAATCCGCTGCATTGACACGCATCCGACTGACATCAAGCCAGACGCCCAGCCCATCGTGAAACCAGAGCAGATCGCAGAGACGCTTCCACTGTGTCTTCGCGTCGTCGACGCTGAAATCCGGGAAGCTCATCAGGTGCTGCGGCAGCAGTTAGTTCGAAGGTATCGACGATCGACACGTTTTCCCGTCAGATGGGACAGCACAGCTAGTTTCAGTCGGATTTCCCATCGGACAGCAACACAGCTCCATGTCAGACCTCCTGCGCCGCAGCGCAGTACTGGGCATCGCCATCGCCGCGTTGTGCTCCCCGATCCGGTCTCCGGAGCATCAAAAACTGTCAGCGTTGCCTGACAATCCCACCGCAGGTGGGATTGATCTAGCCAGTGCAGCTGAGTCCACCACGGATCCGCTGCACTTCACTCCAGATGAACTGGAGCTGCTCGAGCGTCGTTTTGGCGTCCACGGTCCCCAGCACCGTTTCGCCCAACTGGTGACCCGAGGAGTGGATCGGATTGAGCCGGTCCGGAGCAACACCCTGGCCCAATTGCGCCAGCTCAAGCCTGTGATCCTTCGCCAGTCCAGGCTGCAACAGGTGAATCCGATGCTGGTGACAGCGATTCTTTTCGATGAGATCCAGCACTCCAAACCCGGCGAAGGTCTGCCGTTCATTGCCCATTCCGGCCTGGTCCGAACCCTGGGCCCCGCTCAGCTGGGGATTACTGAATTAATTCACCAGCAGCGCCTGCCGGACCAACCCAGCGACCTTCAAGTGAGATGGGCCCGCAACCAGCTGCTGAATCCGGCCTTCAACGTGGAGGTACTGGTTGGCAAAATTCACCGTCTCAAGGGAGAACTCGGACTTCGCACGGATCAGCCGCTCAATGCCAGTCGGTCGATGGACGAGGCCAAGGCCATCGCAACGCTGACCTATCTCCACAACGGCAAACTCGACTACCCCACGCGCGTCCTGAGCTACATGCAGGATCCTGCTCTGCATGGCTTGATCTACAGCAGTCGACGCAGTCGCCTGACAACGCTGATCTGATCGAACTCAGCTCAGGCAGAGATCTCCCAGAGCTGCAAGACGAAGTTGCAGCTCTGACCAGTCGAAACTCCTGGGATCGGAACGTTCACCACCCAGATCCACGTGGCGGTGGGTGGTGATCGACGCTGCTGGGAGATCGAAGCTGTTCAGCCAGCCTGACAGGACCAACGCCAGGCTGTCGTACTGACGAACGGTGTATCCGGAATGGCGTGACTGCATGTTCTCGCCATCAAAAGGTGTCTCGAGACTGAGATGCAGCGCGAAGTTGTTCACGCTTCCTTTCAACGCACCGTTGGTAACGGCCCATTCCCCAAGAAAAGCAGAAAAGCCTGCTCCATACGCTCGTTTCAGCGGATGAACCAGATCGACCACCTGGCCGTCAAGGCCGATCAGCGTGTGATAGCTGACTTGATCCTCATCTCTGGGATGGGGCGTCTGGAAGGTGTTGATCGCCGAGGTCATGCCATAAACGGTTTCGTGCAGAACCACCACCCGAGGCGATGCATCCAGTGATCGACCTTTGGCATCGCGCAGGACGCGTTCACCGAAATTGGTGGGATGAATCTCCACCGAACGCCGCCAGGTTGATGAACGGCTCTGCAATCCCTCCAGACGCTTTAAAACTGTTGGATTGATCCCTCTACACTGATGCGTCAGGGGAGAGGTCCAGGAACGAGAACGCGGGGCACTGGTAGCCGGTGCTGAGGGTGAACCCTTCAGCCCATCGAGAGACTTTTTACCAACACTGTCCAGGAGATCAAGCAGGGAAGGTTGATCTCCAGCCCCCGAATCCAGTCGTCGATCCACAAAGGTCCAACCGGCAAGCACCAGAAGACACGAGCTGCTCAGAACAGCAACAACGACAACTGAGGGTCGCTGTCTCCAGCAACGGGTCGCGTCAGCGAGACGCTGGATCAGAGGAACCGAAACCATCGCTCTCTCAGATCCTGTTGCTCAGGGCTGGCCCCCGACTCCAAGCCCAGGGTCCAACGATCAACGCCCTGAGTTGCGATCAACTGGGTCTCGGCGAGGCAACGACGACGGGCATAGGTGATTGTTGCGGGACAGTCGATACTCAACATGAGAGAAAGATCTTCGGAGCTGTGCAGTCGGCGACTGTCGACAGCAATCAATTCATCGCCGGGAACCAGACCTGATGCGCGAGCTGGACTGTCTGAGGCGGCCCGACGAACTACCACACGACCGTTGCTGTCGGAGAGGGTGAGCCCATGGTGGGGATGTCGCAGTGGTACTGGATCAAGACGGGCACCGATCATGGCTAGGCAGTCGTGCAGAGGCAACGAATCGGTTTGATCCAGCCAGAGATCGAGATCGATGGCCAGCTGGGGTTCGAAAGGGTTCAGCCATGCAGCCAGATCACGGCGGTGGAAGCCGCGATGGTTTTTGCCGTGGGTCTGCCAGAGGCTGCGAAGCAAATCAGCAAGCGAGCTGCCAACAGCACGAAGGCGAACATCGAGACAAAACGCCGTGGCTGCTCCCAGGCGGTAGTAGCTGACCTGACTATCAGGCGAAACCACCGAGGACTTGTAGAGCTTGATCCAGGCTTCCTGAGCGCTGTCCGAAAGGGACTGAAGCTGTCGACCGGGGGTCATCAACACCCGTGAAAACTCCTCCCCGAGATCGTTGAGCAGCATCGAGCGGTCGCTGCAACCGGCGATCAGCGGCAAGGCCAGATCGAAATAGCTTGTGATTCCCTCGGCGAACCAGAGCCCTTCACTGACGATGGAACGCCCGTAGTCATAAGGGCGATATTCGATGGGTCGCAGTCGCCGAACATTCCACTGGTGGAGATATTCATGGCCCACCAGCTGAAGCAGTTGTCGGTAGCCATCCTTCTTGGCAAGACCGGCCCAGTTGAACTGCAGAACCGAGCTGTGATCGTGCTCCAAACCGCCGTAGCCGCTGTCGAGCATCTGAATTACAAGCTGATAGCGATCTCCCGCTGGCGGTGGAGTGTCCATCAACAGGCAGGTGGCTTCGCACACCCGTTCAACATCCGCTTGGAAGGTTGCTGGCCAACCGTGGGGTGGTTCACCGATGAGCAGAAGTTCATGGCGATGCCCTTGCACTTCAAAGCAACTGGCCGTGAAAGGCCCTGCGTGGATGGGGCTGTCGATCAACGCATCGAAATCGTTCGCGACCCAGCCGCTGTTGTTTGATGGCAGAGGGCAGTGACCAGTCCAGTGATCCGGAATGGTCAGGGACAGGAAGTGTTGCTCCCAGCGAAACCCCTCAACTTCCATCACCACTGCAGCTGGGCTGAGGGACGCGAAATCGGAATCCAAATAAGCGGTCCGCACTGTGAGATCCCTGGCCTCCAGCTGGTAGGTGAGGCGCAGCGGTGAAAGATCAGGGAGGTCAGCCAGCCAGCGGTTGGGCGCGAGCCGCTGTAGCGGCTGCACACCGGCGGAGGATCGAAGCTCAAGACTGTTGAGGTGCTGCGCTGGATCACGCACCGTGTATGAACCTGGGGTCCACAGCGGGAACTGCAGAACCTGACGCGTTACGAGAGGTGTCCACTCGAGGCTGACCAGAATCGACTGGACCTGCGCCCGACGCAGGTCCAGATTGATGTTCACAGGAACCGACGCATCAGGACGGCTCCAGCATCACCTGAGTTCCGGGTGTGAACTGTTCAGCAGCATCCAGTGCCGAACGCAGGGCATAACGCCGGGCAACCCGTTGCAGCCTTCCCTCCAGACCATGGTGCCGCGCGATCCGCTGCAGATCTCCCACCATGGTTAAAACTCCGTCGCTGCCGACTATCCAACCCAGGGAAGGGGAATCTTCGAGCCCGGCCAACAGATCCACCAATAAGGGATCGCTGCCGAAACGAGCCATTAATCCGCCAACGACAACGTTGAAGCCTTCATCACGCAGCGAAGCCTCGAGCAGATCCGCACGGGTGTAAACGGTGGGCAGGATAGACAGATGGGACATGAGCAGGATGCCCGCTTTTTCAGACCCTAGCCAGCAGAATCAATCCGACCAGACCCCTCTGCGCATCGGCGTGATGGCGTCTGGAAACGGAAGCAATTTCGAGGCGCTGGCTCAGGCGATTGATGCCGGAACTCTGGCTGCGGAGATCAGGCTGCTGGTGGTGAACAACCCAGGCTGCGGAGCTCAGCAGCGGGCCCAACGACTTGGTGTTCCATGCACGGTGCTGGATCACCGGGTCCTGATGGAGCGCGAGCGTCTCGATCAGGCCTTGGTGGACTGCTTTCGATCCGCTGCCGTTGAGGCGATTGTGATGGCGGGCTGGATGCGGATCGTCACACCCGTGCTGATCAACGGTTTTGCCGATCGACTGGTGAACATTCACCCATCCTTGTTGCCGAGCTTCAAGGGTCTCGATGGAATCGGTCAGGCACTGGCTGCCGGAGTGAAGATCACCGGGTGCAGCGTGCATTTGGTGACCGCTGAGCTGGATGGGGGTCCGATCCTTGCCCAGGCCGCTGTACCTGTGGAGGAGAGTGACACTCACGCATCCCTATCGGAGAGGGTTCATCAAGCGGAACATCGCCTTCTGCCGGAAGCGATCAACGCGATGATTCCGGTCTGGCGTCAGGGATAGAACCCCTGTTGGGGTAGCCCGGTTTCCGATGGCAGTCCTGCCATCAGGTTGAGGCACTGAAGCCCTTGCCCGGCCTGACCCTTAATCAGATTGTCGATGGCACTCATCAAGATGAGCCGGCCGGTGCGGGTGTCCACCTGAACAGAAAGCAAAGCCCGGTTGCTATTTCGAGCCCATTTGGTGGCGGGATACGTCCCGACCGGAAGCACCGAAACACAGGGATGATGCCGATACACGGCCTCAAGAACCGTGGTGCAGTCCTCCGCCGTCAGACCTGGGTCGCGTAGCCGGGCATAAACGGTCGACAACAAACCCCGCACCATCGGCACCAGATGCGGTGTGAATTGAAGCTGAATCTCCTGACCGGCCACGTCCTGGGCCATCTGTTCAATCTCGGACGTGTGGCGATGGCCAATCACGCCGTAGGGAGCGATTGACTCCGAGGCCTCTGCCAGCAACATCGCCTCCTTCGGAACCCTCCCGCCGCCGGAGGTGCCGGTCTTGGCGTCGATGACAATTCCATCGGTATCGATCAGGCCCTGTTTTAGGAACGGAAGCAGCGGCAGCAGGCTGGCTGTGGGAAAACAGCCCGGAGCAGCCACCAGGGATGCCTCAGCGATGGCGGGACCATGCCATTCAGGAAGGCCGTAGACGGCACTGCGACAGAGATCTGCATCGTTGCGCTGAAGGCCCTTGGCCTCCTGGGCATAGACCTGTTTCCACTGGTCTAAAGAGCGATAACGGAAGTCAGCTGACAGATCGACAACCCGGACCCCCCGCTCAATGAGCTGGGGAGCCATCTGACAGGCCAGACCATTGGGAAGGCTGAGAACAGCGAAATCGGCCGCCTCTGCGATGCGGTCAGGATCGGCGGATTCAATGCGCGGATCATCCGGAAGCGGCAGAAAGGAGCACACCGAACTCCAGCGTTGCCCGGCGCTGCGCTCACCACCCAGAAATGAGACGGAGAGAGAGGGATGCCCTTGGAGCAGGCGAATGGTCTGGAGCCCCCCGTACCCGGAGGCACCGATGACGGCAACCCGGGAAGCAGTAGCAGCTGCCATGCCCTCCACCGCAGACCATTTGCTACCCGCCATCGATACCAACTACCAACGCTCGATCGTACAGATGGCAATCATTAATAATGAAGATAATCATTAAGAATCGGGACTCTGGACTCCATCGCTGCGCCCCGATCGGAAAAGCCGATCCGCTTCGATTCCATCGCTGATGCATTGGCGGACATTCGCAATGGTGCCTGCATCGTTGTGGTGGATGACGAGCAACGGGAAAATGAAGGAGATCTGATCTGCGCGGCCCAGTTCGCTACGCCTGAAGCCATCAACTTCATGGCCACCGAGGCGCGTGGATTGATTTGTCTGGCGATGGAGGGCCAGCGGCTTGATGAACTCGATCTTCCGTTGATGGTCGATCGCAACACCGATGCCAATGAAACCGCCTTCACGGTGAGCATCGACGCTGGCATTGAACACGGTGTAACCACCGGCATTTCCGCTGAAGACCGTGCCGCCACCATTCAGGTCGCCCTCAATCCAGCCACCCGCCCCGCGGAGCTGCGTCGACCTGGGCATATCTTTCCGCTGCGCGCAAAGCCAGGCGGCGTTCTGAAACGCGCTGGTCACACCGAGGCAGCCGTCGACCTGTCCCAGTTGGCGGGTCTCACCCCCTCCGGCGTAATTTGCGAAATCCAGAACCAGGATGGGTCCATGGCCCGCCTGCCGGAACTGAGGGCCTACGCCGATCGCTGGGGTCTCAAGCTGATCAGCATTGCGGATTTGATCAGCTACAGGCTGGACAATGAGCGGTTCGTGAAACGAAAGGCTCAGGCGGATCTACCCAGCCAGTTCGGCACCTTCAAAATGGTGGGCTACCAGAACGAACTTGATGGCAGCGAGCATCTCGCGATCATCAAAGGTGATCCCAATGCGTTGACCGAGCCGGTGCTGGTGCGGATGCATTCCGAATGCCTCACCGGTGATGCTTTCGGATCCCTGCGTTGCGACTGTCGCCCTCAGCTGGAAGCCGCGCTGCGTCAGATCGAAACAGAGGGGGAAGGCGTTGTTGTTTACCTGCGCCAGGAGGGCCGCGGGATCGGACTCATCAATAAAATGAAGGCCTACAGCCTTCAGGAGGCGGGGCTGGACACGGTTGAAGCCAATGAACGGCTTGGCTTTCCTGCCGATCTACGCAATTACGGCGTTGGCGCGCAAATCCTGTCGGATCTCGGCATTCACCGCCTCAGGCTCTTAACCAATAACCCTCGCAAAATCGCAGGGCTTGGCGGTTATGGACTGAACGTGGAGGAACGGGTCCCCCTGGTGATGGACCCTAGCGCCCACAACGCGAGTTATCTGGAAACAAAGCGGGAAAAACTCGGTCACTTGTTTGAGTCCGAAAACCCGTGCATGGTTCTGGCACTCGCAGTGAATGTTGGCCCTGAGAACTGGTCCACCGTGCGGATCGAGGTTGAAGCCATCGCCCAGGCCAGTGGTTTCAGTCTTGAAGCACTGCATGAACCGCGGCTGCTGGCGCTGTGGGATCGGCCTCAGTTCGTCTGGAAGCTCTCCCCTGACGCCAGGGACGCTTCAGGAATGATTCGCAAGATCGCTGCTATGGCAGCAACAGAACGGGTCGGGTTGATGCGAGTGCCGACCGAACGCATGGCACTTCATCCGCCCCAGACGCTGGAGAGGGTCGAACGTCAGCTCAAAGATCTGCTGAACAGCAGCAGTGACGGGTTGTTGGAAAACGGCCCCTCACTGCTGCACTGGAAACGGAGCTGATCAGCCTTCCTTAACTGTCACTTTGTTGATGCGAGAACCATTGGTCAGCTTCAGCACGACGTCCATATTTCCGGTGAGCCCGAAAACGGTGTGCACGCCATCGAGGTGGGGCTGAGCCTCGTAGCAGATGTAGAACTGCGATCCGCCGGTGTTGCGGCCGGCATGCGCCATCGCAAGCGTTCCAGCTTGGTGCTTCTGGGTATTGATCTCACAATCGATCTCGTAGCCCGGGCCTCCAGTGCCAGCCATTCCGCGGGCACCCTCACGACTGTTGGGGCAACCGCCCTGAGCCATGAAGCCAGGAATCACACGATGAAAGGCAAGACCGTCATAGAAGCCATCCTTCGCAAGCTTCACAAAATTGGCGACCGTCTTTGGTGCATCGGTCTCGAACAGCTCGAGCTCGATCAGGCCTGCTTCGGTATCCATCAGGGCCTTGGTCATGGTGGCGCGAGCAAAATTGGAGTGTAAAGAGACACCGCGTATGCCCGACCTATCCCAAGCCCGCGTCGGTGTGATTGGCGGCAGCGGACTTTATGGAATGCCAGGACTCAAGCAGGCCAAGGAAATCAGGCTCGAAACACCCTTCGGCAGCCCATCGGATGCTTTACGTGTCGGAACGCTTGAAGGCGTTGAAACCGTTTTTCTGGCTCGGCACGGATGCCATCATCACCTGCTTCCCAGTGAGGTCCCCTACCGAGCCAATATCTGGGCCATGCGAAAGCTGGGAGTTCGCTGGCTGATCTCGGTCTCGGCCGTGGGATCTCTCCAGGAGCATCTGCGACCGAGGGACATGGTGGTTCCTTCGCAGTTCATCGATCGCACCCATCAGCGGCCGCAGTCATTTTTCGGCGAAGGGTGTGTTGCCCACGTCAGCCTGGCGCATCCCTTCTGCCCAGAACTGAGTGCCCTGCTGGCGAATGCGGCGGAGGCGGAGATTCCAAGCGACCATAAGCTCCACCGTGGTGGGACCTACCTCTGCATGGAGGGACCTGCCTTCTCCACCCGTGCGGAGAGCGAGCTTTACAGAAGCTGGGGATGCTCGGTGATCGGGATGACCAACCACACCGAATCTCGGCTGGCGCGTGAGGCGGAACTGGCCTATGCCTCGCTGAGCATGGTCACCGACTTCGACTGCTGGCACAGCGAGCATGAGGCGGTGAGCGTTGAGATGGTGATCGGCAATCTGCAGGCCAATGCCAAAGCCACCGAACCGATCTTGAATGAACTGATGCGTCAGATCGGTTTGGATCGGCCGGCCTCCGAAGCCCATCAGGCTCTGGCACAGGCGCTGATCACACCCCCGGACCAGGTGCCGCTGGAAACCCGCCAACGCCTGGATCTGTTCGTCCAGCCCTATTGGGGACCAGCTCCAGCGAATTAGGGCTGAGAAAGACTGGCACCACAAAATTGAAGTGCAGGACGCAGCTGCTGATCATGCTGCTGAAGAAGGGTCTTGGCCTGATCCAAGGACAGACCGGCAGCAGCCATCACCAGAGCGGTCTTGACCGAACCCTCGGCATCGTTCAACAGCTGCAATCCATGGCCGCGATCAACGGCGGCAAGATCCTGAAGGATGCGCAGGGAGCGGTCGACCAATTTGCTGTTGCTGGCGGACACATCCACCATCCGATTGCCATACACCTTCCCGAGACGCACCATCACTCCTGTTGAGAGGATGTTGAGTGCCATTTTGGTGGCGGTCCCGGCCTTCAATCGGGTCGACCCAGTCAGAAGTTCCGGCCCCGTCAAAAGGCGGATGTCAAGGTCACAAGGCAGGGGAGCTTGCTCGGCGGGAACACAGGCCATGGCAATCGACAAAGCTCCGCGCGTCTGGGCATAACGAAGTCCGCCGCGGACGTAGGGCGTCGTACCACCGGCTGCGATCCCAACCAGGCAATCATCGGAGCAGAAACCACGTTCCTCCAGATCCGCCCGACCGGCGTCCTCCAAATCCTCAAGGCCTTCCGAGCTGCGCAACAGAGCGGGGGCGCCACCCGCCAGCACGCCCTGCACCAGCTGCGGATCGCTGCAAAAGGTCGGGGGGCATTCCGCAGCATCGAGAACACCCAGTCGACCCGAGGTGCCGGCCCCGAGATAAAACAGCTTCCCGCCTCTGCGAAGACGGTCGACGATGCCGTCCACCGCGTTGGCAAGAACAGGGGATGCAGCGGAAACGGCCTCCTGAGGCCGTCGGTCCTCCTCCACAAAAAGGTTCACAAGCGCGATCGTATCGAGCTGATCCAGCTTTGAGCTGCGTTCGTTGCTCTGCTCGGTCAGCAGATGACCGCGGGAGTCCGAGGGTTGAAGGGATGGATCGAAACCAGCCATGGATTCAGAGCAGCCCCTCCAGTCGGCGCCGGAGTGCATCGAGTTCCGGGTTATCCCCTGGTTCAGGCGGAGAAGAATCGGAGACCTCCGTCGACTCTGCGGTCTCATCCTCAGAGTCCTTCCAGTTGCTCACATCACGATTGGCCTCTGGAGGAGCCATGAACATGCGCTCTTCATCGGATTCGGGAACGAAACCGGATTCGATGAAACGAGCCTCATAACCGGCTTCACGACAGAAAAACTCCACATCTTCTTTTTCAAGTGATTCCACCGTGGGCACGGGAAAATCCTGAGCTTCGAGAAGCCCTGCATAACGCTCAGCGTCTTCACTGTTCTCGAACAACAGCACCACAGTTCGTCCGGAGATCTCCAGGGAATGGATGCCTTCGCTGTCGGTACCGGCATCGAACAGCAACACGTTGACGCGCATCGGCAGTGGTCCGGAACAATCCGGAGTCTCTCATCGATTCAATTCAAAGCTGATCGGCTTCGGCGGCAAGCTCCTGCAGTCGCCTGTACAGCGCACATTCCGCATCACCGAGATCGGCTGGGATCACCACAACGATCTCAACCAGTTGATCGCCGCTGCGTTCATCGGTCTCATCCTGAAGTCCACGACCGCGGAGACGCAGCAGGCGTCCACTGGACGAGCCCGGTGGAACCTGAAGCGTGACCGTTCCATCCAACGTTGGAACATCGACCGCACACCCAAGTGCCGCATCCGGTGGAAACAGCTCCAGGCGGTAGTGAACTCTCAGACCATCAATACGGAGACCCTCCGGAGTCACCACCCGCAGCTGGAGAAAATGGTCGCGCCCCCCTGCAGCAACACCTTCCAGTCGTAAACGCCATCCATCACCAGCCTGAGGAGGGGTCTGAAGCTCGATCACCGTTCCATCGGCAAGGCTCAGTTCCACCGTGGTGCCATGAAGAGCCTGCTCGGGAGTGAGATCAACCACTGATTCGACATCCTCATCAGCGCGCACCGGCGGCGGCGGCGGCGGAGAGGCTACGGGAGGTTCCACCGTCCGGTCGGGCGGGTCCTGGGGCCACGGCTTGGGATCCACCGGCAGACCAAGAACAGCATCGAGATACTCGTCAAATGACGGAAATCCCGTGGCAAAAGGGTCTGTAACCACGGAGCCAACACCATTAACACCCTGCTCCCAGGCGCGGCGACGTCTCGGATCACTAAGAACGGCATAGGCCTCATTAACGAGCTTGAACCGTTCCTCGGCGACAGGGTCATTGCCATTGAGATCGGGATGCCAGCGCCGTGCCTCACGCCTGAACGCCCGCTTCAACTGGTCGGCGCCGGCGTCAGCCCGAAGCCCCAGAAGCGACCAGTAATCAGGATCAGCGGTAGAAGTCATCGTCCCAGGGATCGGAATCCCGTCGGCCCATGCCCCGATCGCGGGGGCCGCGACTGGGGGCAGCCCACGGGTCATCCTCCCAGTCGTCAGCAAACAGCTCGTCCTTGAGGGATCCGAGGGTGCTGCGAATTCCCTGTAGGGGATTGCCATCCACCTGTCGCTCCGCCGACAAACGACGGTTCAGACCAAACAGAGCTTCTTCCAGTCCGCTTACACAGAGATCGAGTTCCTGCAGGTCGTCCTGGGCGAGACAGTCCTGCACATCGCGCATCGCCATTTCCACCGCACGCTGTTGCCTCTCCGCTCCATAGGGACCCAACTCAAGGGCTGCATCGCGTAAACGCCGTTCCGCCTGAGCGACCAGCGTCTGAGCGCGGTTGCTGCGTTCGATCTGGTTGCGTTTGCGGCGGTCTTCATCGGCCCGCGCTTCCGCCTCAGCCAGCAGAGCTGTCACCTCATCTTCATTGAGATTGGATCCGCCCTGAATGGATACCGATTGCTTACGGCCCGTGGTGCGGTCCGTCGCACTGACCTGCAGCAGGCCGTTGGCATCGATATCAAAGGCCACCTGCACTTGAGGAACGCCGCGCGGGGCGGGAGGAATCCCGGAAAGGCGGAACCGTCCCAGGGATTTGTTGTCAGCCGCCATCTGACGCTCCCCTTGCCACACGTGAATTTCAACGGAGGACTGATTGGTCTCTGAGGTGCTGAAAACATCCGACTGACGCACAGGGATGGGAGTGTTCCTGGGAATCAAAACCTTCATCAACCCACCGACAGTCTCCAGACCCAGGGAAAGAGGTGTGACGTCATTCAGAAGCAGATCCCGAAGTTCGCCCGTGAGAATCCCTGCCTGGACCGCGGCACCAATCGCCACCACCTCATCAGGATTAACCGATTGACAGGGATCCAGTGGAACCAGCGTTCGCACCAGCTGCTGCACCATCGGCATGCGTGTTGCTCCGCCCACAAGAACGACATCATCGATGTCATCAGCGGCCCAGCCTGAGTCCCGCAGTGCCGCCTGCACCGGAGTGAGCAGTCGATCGAGCAAATCCGGGCAGAGGCCTTCAAACGTGCTGCGATTCAGCCTGGTTTCAACATGAAGCGGCCCGTTGTCACCGGTAGCGATGAACGGCAGTGAGATGAGTGTGCTCATCACGCCCGACAACTCCTGCTTCGCCTTCTCAGCCGCTTCGGTTAGGCGCTGAAGGGCCTGACGATCACGACGAAGGTCCACGCCATGCTCTTTTTCAAAAGCATCAGCAAGCCAATCAACGATGCGTTGATCAAAATCATTTCCCCCCAGCTGGGTGTCACCGTTGGTGGCTTTTACATCGAAAACGCCGTTGGCAATTCGCAGCAAAGAGACATCGAAGGTGCCACCACCGAGGTCAAACACCAACGCTCTACGAACCGCACTTCTATCGAAGCCGTAGGCAAGGGCCGCTGCTGTGGGTTCATTGAGGATCCGCTCAACTGAAATACCGGCGAGACGGCCGGCATCCCTGGTGGCCTGTCGCTGGGCGTCATTGAAGTACGCAGGAACGGTGACCACCGCCGCTTCAACAGGTTCACCCAAATAGGTGCTCGCGTCATCGACCAGTTTGCGGATGATGCTGGCCACAAGTTCCTCGGGTGCATACTCCCGTTCCGTGACCGGGCAGGGCACCCGGACCTGGCCGCGATCGTTGGCACGAACGGTGTATGGAACCGACAGGCTGCTGTCTTCGAGTTCATCCCAGTCCCGTCCAACAAAGCGTTTGAGGTTGGAGAACGTGTTGCGTGGGCTGAGCACGAGCTGGCGTCGGGCGAGCTGACCGACAACAAGTTCCTGATCCTTGCTGTACCCCACCACTGAAGGTGTTGTGCGGCCGCCTTCAGCATTGGCAATCACATGGGGACGGCCAGCCTCGAGAACTGCCACAACCGAGTTGGTCGTTCCCAGGTCGATTCCAACGATCCGGCCCATACCGACAGCCTTTGAACATCCAAGTTAACGGCCAGTTCCAGAGCGACCAGACCAGTGCACTCAAAGTGGATTGCGGCCTTAAACCAGCCTTAGTGAGATTGGGCAGATCAGTCGATAACTTGAAGGGGTCATGACATCGCGGGAATGGCTCCGGATCAGGACCACCTGTATCGACTTCGAAACCGACCTTTTGCAGAAAAGTTGGTCGACCTTGGTTTCAAAAACATCACCATTGCCCTGGCTTCTGTCGTCGCAGTTGTTCTTTTTGCAATTTTGATCATTGTCTTCCAGGGCAGTCTGGAAGCAATGGGTCGTTACGGGTTGGAGTTTCTGGTGACCTCCAACTGGAATCCTGTTGATGATGAATATGGTGCCGGCGCTGCCATTTACGGCACGTTGCTCACCTCACTGCTGTCTCTCATCATCGCAGTGCCGCTGGGGGTGGGAACGGCCATTTTTATCACCGAAAACATCATTCCCAAAAGCATCCGCAATCTGCTCGGTCTGATGGTTGAGCTGCTTGCAGCGATCCCCTCAGTGGTGCTGGGACTGTGGGCCATCTTTGTGATGGAGCCTTTCATTAGGCCAGCTCTCGAGTTCCTGCACACGGCTTTTCATTGGTTGCCGATGTTCAGCACCCCGCCGATGGGACCCGGAACGATCCCTGCGGTTTTGATTCTGGCAGTGATGATCCTTCCGATCATCACTGCCATTTCCAGAGACTCCCTCAATCAGGTTCCAGGGAAACTGCGCCAGGCCGCGTATGGCGTGGGAACCACCCGTTGGGGGGCCATCATCAACGTGATTCTTCCGGCAGCGGTCTCAGGCATCGTGGGCGGTGTGATGCTTGCCCTCGGTCGAGCCATGGGCGAAACCATGGCCGTCACGATGATCATCGGCAATTCCAACAATTTCAGCTTTTCACTGCTGGCTCCCGGCAACACCATTGCCGCAATGCTTGCCAATCAGTTCGGCGAAGCGGATGGGTCACAGGTGTCATCGCTCATGTATGCAGCATTCGTGTTGATTGTTCTGACCCTTGGGGTCAATGTGATGGCTCGGTGGTTGGTTAAACGTCTCAGCCTTAAGTACTGACATGTCCTTCACATCCTCTCGACGCACAACGGACGGGCTGCCAGATCTCTCCTACCAACCAAGGGCGGCACGGAATGTCGGCAGTCGTGTCCTCACGGTTGTTGCCGCCCTCTTTTCAGGCATTGCTGTTCTGCCGCTGGTGCTTGTTCTTGGTTATGTGTTGATCAAGGGGGGCAGCACCCTCGGCCTCAACTTATTGACCGAACTTCCCCCACCGCCTGGTTTGGAGGGTGGTGGAATTGCCAATGCGATTGTCGGCACAATGGTTGTGACCCTCGTTGCCGCATTGATTGCAATCCCGGTTGGTGTGGGTGGTGGAATTTTTCTAGCTGAATATTCACGCAGTGGGTGGTTCGCACAGTTCATACGCTTTGGCACTAACGTGTTATCGGGAGTGCCATCAATCATCGCGGGTGTATTCATTTACGGCACAATCGTGACGAGCCGGGTGCTCTTCGGAAATGCATACAGCGCCCTGGCAGGAGGAATGGCTCTGGCGATCTTGATGTTGCCAACCGTGATCAAAACCACCGACGAAGGGCTCAAGCTTGTACCCGATGATCTACGCCGCGCTGTACTGGGAATTGGTGCATCCCGTTTTGTGATGATCGCGCAGATTACATTGCCGACAGCTTTTACACCCATTGCAACCGGCGTGGTGCTCTCCATTGCAAGGGCTGCTGGAGAGACTGCACCGCTTATTTTTACAGCTTTATTTTCTCCCTATTGGTCGGACTTAGTCAGCGGAGATGGATTACTTGCACCGATTGCATCCCTCTCGGTTCTTATTTACAACTTCGCGATCATGCCCTATGAATTTCACAACCAGCTCGCATGGTCAGCATCCTTTGTACTCGTGGCAATGATTCTATTCCTCAATTTATTGTCCCGTTGGCTGGGCCGATTCGCATCAAGATGATCAACAGTCATTAACACCATTCAGCTTGCAATCTCCTCAGCAGTAACTGTTCTCAGCCATGACTCTTTCCACCAACCAAACCGAGGAGATCGAGCTGTCCAGCGAGCCCGTACTTTCGCTGCAGAACGCGACCATCAGCTATGGATCTAACGAAGCCGTCAAGAACGTGTTCTGCGATATTCCAAAAGGGAAAGTAACGGCTTTCATCGGGCCATCAGGCTGTGGCAAGTCAACGGTTTTGCGAGCGCTGAACCGGATGAACGACTTAATTGAAGGGTGCACGCTCAAAGGCCGCGTCTTGTTTGATGGGGTTGATCTCTACGGACCCAATGTTGATCCCGTAGAGGTCCGTCGTCGCATCGGAATGGTGTTTCAACAACCCAATCCATTCCCTAAAAGTATTTATGAAAACATCGCGTTCGGCGCCAGGATCAATGGCTACACCGGAGAGATGGATGAATTGGTGGAGCGATCTCTACGCCAGGCAGCTGTATGGGATGAGTGCAAAGACAAACTGAGCGAAAGTGGATATTCCCTATCCGGTGGTCAACAGCAGCGCCTCTGCATTGCAAGAACGATTGCCATCCAGCCGGAAGTCATTCTCATGGATGAACCATGTTCTGCCCTGGATCCGATCTCGACCCTGAAGATTGAGGAAACGATGCATGAACTCAAAAAAAGCTTCACGATTGTGATCGTTACTCACAACATGCAGCAGGCAGTCAGAGTCAGTGACATGACCGCCTTTTTCAATGCTGAATCAGTGGAAGGGGGAACCGGAAAAGTGGGTTACCTGGTCGAATTTAATGAAACTGAAAAGATCTTCAATTCCCCGCAGCAACAAGTGACGCAAGATTATGTGTCTGGTCGATTCGGTTGAACCGGGTCTGAATGAATCAGATCAACTGTCAACGCGAAAACATCTAATTGCACATTATTTCAAGCCACCACAAATTGGACATCGACAAAAAAAATCCGATCTCTAAGGATCGGAGAAGCGGAGAGCGAGGGATTCGAACCCTCGATAGAGTTGCCCCTATACAGCATTTCCAGTGCTGCGCCTTCGACCACTCGGCCAGCTCTCCACCGGCATGAATGGGGCAGGTGTCAATGTAGCAGGGTGTTCCCAGCGGCACTACATGCGCCCCAGACACCGAATCACCATTCATTGGCGCCAGGAGAACCGCACCATCAGCCACCTTGTCGAGGAGGGTGAATACATTCTCCAGAGCTTTGAGCGTCAGGGTGATCCCTTGCCGTTTTCATGTCGAAACGGCTGTTGCACCAGCTGTGCAGTACGGGTGCAAAGCGGCGAACTCGATCAACACGAAGCCATGGGCCTTTCGAGGGAACTTCGGGCCCGTGGCTACGGCCTTCTCTGTGTGGCACGGGCGATCGCTCCGCTGGAAGCGGAAACACAGGACGAAGACGAGGTGTACGACCTGCAGTTCGGTCGCCATTTCGGCCGCGGTTCAGTCACCCGGGACATTCCCCTCGAAGAACTGGAGACCTGGAGAGACTGAAGCCATGCCGTCGATGAACTGTGCAGATGCAGCGCAGGCTGCCCAACTGACAGCCGAGCAGCTCAACCATCTGGTTCAAGTCGCTCGCACAGCCGCCGAGCGCGGTGGAGCTGAACTGATGCTCCACTACGGCCAACTCTCATCTATTGAAAGCAAGGGACGTCAAGGTGATCTGGTCACCAATGCAGACCTCGCCGCCGAACGCATCGTTCTGGACGTTCTGGCTGAGCAGACACCAACCATTGCAGTACTGGCGGAAGAGAGCGGTGCCGAGGGCTCTCAGGATGGTCTGCGTTGGTGCGTCGACCCGCTCGACGGCACCACGAACTTCGCCCATGGCTATCCGTTCTTTGCCACTTCAATCGGTCTGACATATCAACAGCAGCCCGTGTTGGGGGCCATCACTGTGCCCTTCCTCCGGGAGACCTACTGGGGAGCACCCGGTTTAGGAGCTCACTGCAACGATCAACCCATTCGGGTGACGGATTGCTCGCGGTTGGACGATGCTCTGCTGGTAACGGGCTTCGCCTACGACCGGCATGAGCGATTGGACAACAACTATGCCGAGTTCTGCTGGTTCACCCATCGCACCAGGGGCGTTCGCCGCGGAGGGGCCGCTGCCGTTGATCTGGCTTTCGTAGCCGCCGGTCGTCAGGACGGTTACTGGGAGCGCGGTCTTGCCCCTTGGGACCTGGCAGCCGGAGTGGCGCTTGTGGAACTCGCTGGAGGAACGATCAGCGATTACAACGGCCAGACGTTTTCCCTGCAGGAAGGACGTGTGGTGGCGTCGGGGCCGAAGCTGCACAACGCCATTGTTGAGGTTCTGGGCCAGGTGAAACCTCTTTCCGGCGAGGATTTCGGTGCACCGGAAGTCACGGTCATGGGATCCTGAAACGTTGCCGAACGATCCGACCATGGCGCTGCAACCTGCTGCCGGCGCAAGAGACCTGAATCCACTTCAAGTGGATGCCAATCGGCAACTCAGCGAAAAACTTGCCGGCGTGTTTCGGATGTGGGGATACGACGAGGTCTCCCCTCCAAGGGTCGAGCGACTCGACACGCTGATGGCGGGTGGTGCCATTGCCAGTTCTGACATCGTGCGACTGGTGGCGGATGAACCACTGGGTCTGAGACCGGAGATGACCGCTTCCATTGCACGGGCAGCCTGCACCCGACTGGCGACCCGTCCTCGGCCGCTTCGGCTCTGGGCATCCGGGACTGTGTTCCAGTCGCGCGCTGCTGATGAAGGCGGTCATTGCATCGAGGAAAACCTGCAGACCGGCGTTGAACTGTTCGGCGTGGAGCCGATCGAAGCGGAGATGGAACTGCTGAGCCTGTTGATGGCATCGGTGCAGACCCTGGGCCTGGTTCACGCGCACCGCCCCCGGCTGCTGGTTGGGCACACCGGTCTGATGGATCTCCTGCTCAGCCTGGTTCCGGACCACCTGAGCGAGGCCGTGCGAACGGCCCTGATCCAGTTCGACCGCCTGGCCCTAGTCGAGTTGGGGCTTTCAGACGATCTGCGAACGACACTGCTGAACCTGTTGAGCTGCCGCGGAACTCCGCAACGGGTTCTCTCAGAACTGCGCCAGATTTTTGGCGCAACGGACTTGTTCGACGATCTCGAGCGCCTCTGCAAACAGCTGGATTCATTCGCCGTTGAACAGGGCATCGCGATCCAGCTGGACCCAACCTTCCAACCCCACTTCGAGCTCTACACCGGCCTGGTGTTTCAGCTGGTTTGTGAGGGCAGTGCAGCGCCTGTTGTGATCGCCCGCGGAGGGCGATACGACGATTTGGTAAGCCGCTGCGGTGCTCCTGCCCAACTCGCTTTTGGGGCAGGCTTCAGCTTTGCAATCGATCCGATCCGGGAATTGCTGAGCGGAGAGGGCACCGTCTCGCCCCTACCCACGGTTCTTGTGGCGTTCTCTCCCAGCTCAAAGCTGGAAGATGGCCTGGCGAGGCAACGCCACTGGCATCAGCAGGGACGCAGTGCAGTGCTGGAACTGCATCCATGCAGCACCCGTGCTGACGCCGAAACCACAGCCCGGAATCAAAATCTCCAACTGGATTGGCTCGATTCTTAAACTCTGCAATCCTTCCAGGACGATTGATGGCTCACAGCATCGTGACCGATGTGTGCGAAGGGATCGCGGATTGCATGGATGCCTGCCCGGTTGCCTGCATCGATCAGGGCCAGGGCAAGAACGGAAAGGGAACGGATTACTACTGGATCAATTTCGACACCTGCATCGACTGCGGCATCTGCTTTCAGGTTTGTCCGGTGGAAGGAGCCATCCTTCCCGAGGAACGCCCGGATCTGCAGAAGGTGAGTTGAGCAAACGCTGCACAGCTGAAGTACGGAGACCTCCACTCCCCAGAGGGTTGAGCAGGTCAGGAGCACGTTCTTATGGTCTGTTTTTTAACGCGCAAGCCATGGCGGTGATGGACGAACAGGGTCAGATCCAGATCCACACCGAGAACATCTTTCCGATCATCAAAAAGGCCGTTTATTCCGGCCATGAGGTTTTCCTTCGGGAACTGGTGAGCAACGGTGTTGATGCCATCAGCAAACGCCGCATGGCGGCCATGGCTGGCGATTGCAGTGAGGGGGAGGAGGGCTGCATTGGCATCAGGGTTGATCGCGAGGCCAAGACCCTGACCATCAGCGACAACGGCATCGGCCTGACAGCCGATGAGGTGAAGCGCTACATCAATCAGGTGGCGTTTTCCAGCGCTGAGGATTTTCTCGAGAAATACAAACAGGAAGACGACGCAATCATTGGCCACTTCGGCCTGGGCTTCTATTCGAGCTTCATGGTTGCCAAACGCGTCGACCTGCTCACACGCTCAGCTCGCCCGGATGGAGATGCCGTGCTCTGGAGTTGTGATGGCTCTCCCAATTTCAGCATCAGCGCTGCTGAACGGGACCAACCGGGCACAGATGTGATTCTTCATTTGATGGATGAAGAGCTGGAATATCTCGAACCAGCACGAATCCGCACCCTGATCAACACCTACTGCGACTTCATGGCAGTGCCGGTGCAACTGGAAGGGGAAACAATCAACAAGATGGTGGCACCGTGGCGCAAGAGCGCTCGCGAGCTCACCGATCAGGACTACATCGACCTGTACAACTATCTGTACCCATTCCAGGGTGATCCGCTGCTCTGGGTGCATCTCAATACGGATTATCCCTACAACCTGCAGGGAATTCTGTTCTTCCCGAAGCAGACAGGTCGTGCGGACTGGGAGAAAGGCGAGATCAAGCTGTACTGCAACCAGGTTTTTGTCAGCGATTCCATCAAGGAAGTGGTGCCGCGTTATCTGCTGCCTCTGCGCGGTGTGATTGATTCACCGGATATTCCTTTAAATGTGAGCCGCAGTGCTCTTCAGACCGACCGACGGGTGCGATCCATCGGAAATTTTGTTGCAAAAAAAGTAGCGGATCGACTGCGTTCACTTAAAAAAGACGATCCCAAGGCCTATGCCGAAGCCTGGGATTCACTGGCTCCATTCGTCAAAATCGGCGCAATGGAGGATGAGAAGTTTGCCGATCAGGTGGCGGAACTGATTCTGTTCGGCACCACAGCCAAGATGGATTCAGAGGGCGAAGATGCTGATCCAATCGCTGTTGAAAACAGGTCTTACACCACTCTGGAGGGATATCGCAGCCGCCTCAACGGCGACAACAACAAGCGTGTGCTGTACAGCACGGATGACATCGCCCAGGCCGGAGCTCTGAACCTGTGGACCTCCCAGGGGGTGGAGGTGCTGAAGCTGGAAACCGTGATCGACACCCAGTTCATCCCATGGCTGGAACAGCGTCATGAAGAACTCACCTTCCAGCGCGTCGATGCGGAACTGGACGAAAGTCTGCGCGAAAATGACACAGAGCTCGCCGATCAAGACGGCACAACGGAATCTGATCGTCTGAGGGATCTGATCAAGGATGCCCTGAGCAACGACAAAGTGACGATCCAGGTTCAGGCTCTGAAAGGGGATGCAGCACCTCCGGCTATGATACTTCTTCCGGAGCAGATGCGACGGCTGAACGACATGGGTGCCTTGATGGAGCAGCGACTCCCAGGGCTGCCCGACCATCACGTTCTGTTGGTGAACCGCCGTCACCCATTGGTGGAAGGATTGCTGAAACTCAAATCAGGCAGCGTTCTGGTGGGAGACAGCGGCACATCCCCCACAGAGGTTCTGGCCAAGGACCTTTCGAGACATCTCTACGACATGGCTCGGCTCAGCGTTGGCGGACTCGAACCCAATGAGCTGGCAGGATTCCAAACCCGCAGTTCGGAGTTGATGGGAACCCTGATGCAGCGTGGAATGTAAAACTCCTTTTGATAAGATTTTAGTTTGGATCTGTTTATCAGGTCCAGACAATCTCCAGCAGAAGGACGACGTCATGTCTCGGGTGTGCCAGCTCACAGGAACTCGCGCCAACAACGGCATGGCAGTAAGCCATTCCCATATACGCACCAAAAAACTGCAGCAGGCCAATCTGCAGAACAGGCGCCTCTGGTGGGCTGAAGGCAAGCGCTGGGTGAACCTGCGGGTGACCACCCGTGCCCTTAAAACCATCCAGAAGAAAGGTCTTGGCGCCTATGCCAAGTCCCTTGGCATTAATCTGGCTAAGCTTTAAATCAAGGACCAGCGTGCGTAGACGAGACCTTCTCATCAACGCCGGTCTAATTGCTTCAGCACTGTCTCTTTCACCCTCGAAGGCTCAGGCTCTCGGGGGTGTTGTGCTGAAAAGCGGAGAACCGGTTCCAGATTTCGATCTTCCCGGCTCAAGCCGCTCGGAACCCGATCGAGAGCGATGGAGCAGCAAAGACTTACGGGGCCGCTGGCTTGCGGTGTACTTCTATCCCCGGGACTTCACCGGCGGATGCACGATTGAAGCAAGAGGGTTCGAAGCTCTTCATCAGGAATTTTCTGCGGCCAACACTGAAGTGATTGGCATCAGCGCCGACAGTGTTGATGACCATGAGTCGTTCTGCGACAGCGAAGGGCTCAGCTTTCCGCTTTTATCCGACCCGGATGGTGTGGTGAGCAAGACATACGGCTCATGGATGGCGCCTTACTCGCTGCGGCACAGCTTTTTGATTGATCCGGAAGGAATCCTGCGCGAACGCTGGGTGGCCGTGCGACCCAGCGGCCATGCCAAAGAAGTGCTTGAGACCATCCAGGCCCTTCAGAGCACAGTGATTTGACAGATGGGCGCTCTCATGAAAAGGTGCGCAATAAAAGTTTGGTTATATGACCATCGAGGGAAAAAGTTCTTTCATCATTCTCTACCACCGGACTCCCTTCGACGAATCAAAAAATCAGGAAGGAAAGAGAATCTGGGTTGATCAGAAAAGTCCTAACGGAATCATTCCAACCCTGAGGAATCTGTTTCGAACCAGCAGTGATGGCACCTGGATCGCATGGAGGCGTTCGGAGTCACCTTCAGACCTCGAAACCGAGCGTATCGAAATGTCCAATCCTGCGACATTTACGCTGTGCAGAATTCCATTAAGAGATGAACAAATTTCAAGCTTTTATCACATCACTTCCAAAGAATGTTTCTGGCCAATACTGCACACCTTCCCAACCCATTTCAACGTCAATAACGCTAATTGGGAAATATTCGAAGTCGTCAATCGATGTTTCGCCGATGCCGCCTGTGCTGAAGCCGCCGAGGGTGCAACGGTCTGGGTTCATGATTACAACCTCTGGCTGGCTCCAGGCTTCATTCGGGAGAAGCGTCCCGACCTGAAAATCGCCTTTTTCCACCACACACCGTTTCCCAGTAACGACGTTTTTGCGATTCTTCCCTGGCGGGAACAAATCCTTGAAAGCCTCCTCTGCTGTGATGTGGTGGGATTTCATATCCCCAGATACACCGAAAACTTTGCCCGTGCAGCCACCACGTTGGTCGGGGCAAGACGGGGCCCCAAACAACCGGTGGATCAAAAATTCATCACCGTTGGAACCGCCCTTGCTGAAGGCAGCGTGACCGACCATCTCAACCACGGTGGTCGACAGATTCAGCTCCTGAGTTCACCTGTGGGAACCTCTCCCGATGTGATCCAGCAGTTGTGCTGGAGCGCACCTGTTGAAAGCCATGGCGAAATGATCGTTCAGGACACGAAAAAAGGTCGGAAACTAATCCTTTCAGCCAGCAGGGTCGATTACACCAAAGGCAACGAGGAGCTTCTCCTGGCCTTCGAGCGACTGCTAGAGCGCCGCAGCGATCTTCATGGTGAAGTTGTGCTGATGCTGGCCTGCGTTGCCGCGACCAGCGGGATGAAGATCTACGAGGTAACGCAACGGTCGATCGAAGAAATGGCCGGACGAATCAACGGTCGTTTCAGTCAGATTGATTGGGTTCCGGTTCGCTTCTCCACACGGCGGATTCCCTACGAAGAAATGGTGGCCTGGTTCTGCCACGCCGACATCTGCTGGATCACACCACTGCGCGACGGTCTCAATCTGGTTGCCAAGGAATACGCAGCCGCCCGACGCAACCGCGGGGGTGTGCTTGTGCTGTCTGAATTCACAGGGGCCTCCGTTGTGCTCGAGGGCGCAGTGCTGACCAACCCTTACTCGAAGCGCCGCATGGATGAAGCCATCGAGTCAGCTCTTGAGATGCCTGAAGACGAGCAGCGCCAGCGGATGGAGCACATGTCTGGAGCCGTCGAGGCCTACACAGTGCGCGACTGGGCCGATGAACAGCTGGCTGGTTTACGGGCCCCCATCAACGTCGGCTGATGCCGTTGATGCGTCGCCTGCTGTTGATGCTGATGGGTCTGCTGCTGGCAGGCTCCATCGGCTGGAGCAGCGTGCATCGCCCAGAGCAAGTCACGATCCTTATGCCGGCGCCCTTTGTCGACGCAACAGCCGATCAGGTGAAGCGGTTCAACGCCGAAAACAACGGCCGCATCGCGTTGAACGTCATCAGAGGGCCAAGGGACACCGAATCCATCTCGGATCTGGCCATCAGCAGTCTTCTTCTGGGGACGCCTCCCTTTGATGCACTGCTGGTCGACGTCACCTGGCTGCCGAAATATGTGGCCGCTGACTGGCTGCAACCCTTAGATCCCTGGTTTGACAGCGACGACATCGAATCGCTGGTGGCCGGTGCCCAGCTGGGCAACAGCGTCGATGGTGCCCTGTATCGCTGGCCGTTCGGTGCAGATGTGGGTCTGCTCTACTGGCGAAAGGACCTGATGCCAGAGCCGCCTCAAACCGCCGAGGAGCTCATGCGGATCGCCCAGAATCTGCGAGCCGAAGGCAGGGTCAAAGAGGGTTTTGTCTGGCAGGGACGCCAGTACGAAGGCCTTAGTTGCAACTTTGTGGAATTCCTCAGCGCCTTCGGGGGCACATGGCTCGATCCTGAGACAGGGCAGCCAACGTTCGATTCGGAAGCAGCCCGTCTGACCGCGCATTGGATGCAACAACTGATCACCCAGGGAACAAGCCCCTTGGCGGTGAGCAATTACTCCGAACCTGAAACCCTTCAGGCTTTCAAATCGGGCGATGCAGCGCTGATGCGCAACTGGCCCTACGCCTGGGCTGAGCTGCAGTCCGACAGTAGCGCCGTCAAGGGGCGCGTTGGTGTGACAACGATGGTGGCCCAACCCGGAGCATCTCCTGCCGCAACACTGGGGAGCTGGGGATTCAGCCTGCTGCGCGGCAGCCCCCACCAGCAGGCCACTGCCGAAGCGATTCGCGCCCTCACCAGCCCGGATGCGCAACGGGACCGCTTCTTAAGGCAGGGCTACACCCCCACCCATGCCGCCCTGTTCCACGATCCGGAACTTCTGGAGGCATCACCTGTGCTGCCTCAGTTGGAGGAGGCACTATCCATTGCGGAGCCTCGACCGATCACACCGCTCTATGCGCAGATGAGTGATTTGCTGCAACGCCAGCTCAGTGGCTTGCTCACTGAAAAGCGCGATCCCGATCAGGCCATGGATCAACTGCAAGGCGCAACGCTCACATTGTTGCGCTCGGCTGGAGGGGTGTCTTGAACGGGTTGCTGGCCCTCCCAGCTCTGCTGCTGATGGCATTGGTGTTCGGCTGGCCGATGCTCCGTTACAGCTGGCTGAGCATGCATGCCAGCTCCGTGCTCACCGGCCTGGAACCGGTTTCCAATCAAGGTGCCAACTGGATTCGGCTGCTGGAGGATGCCCGCTTCTGGCAGGACGCAGTGCAGACATTGCGCTTCGCCGCTTTGTCCGTGGGACTGGAGATTGTGCTGGCTCTGGCCATGGCACTGCTTCTGGACCAACGCTGGCGCGGGCGCGGGGTGGTTCGGGCCTTGAGTTTGCTGCCATGGGCACTGCCCACCACGATGATGGCGCTGGGTTGGCGTTGGATCTTCAACACTCCATATGGGCCTCTGGAGCAGATGGCCCAGTCCGCAGGGCTGTCGCCCCTAAATCTTCTCTCCAATCCCGACTGGACGTGGTTAGCCACGGTGATGGCTGACGTCTGGAAGACAACCCCCTTCATCACGCTGTTGTTGTTGGCAGGCCTCCAGACCATTCCCGATGATCTCTACAGCGCCTTTCGGCTGGAGGGAGGTAAGACACGCCAGGCCCTCACTGCGATCACATTGCCCTTGCTGACCCCCTACATCCTGATAGGCATTCTGTTTCGCACCGCCCAGGCCGCAGGCGTGTTCGATCTGATTCAGGTGCTCACAGGCGGGGGCCCTGCTGGCAGCACTGAAAGCATCGCTCAATACGCCTATCTCAATGCGATGCGCTTTCTCGACTTTGGCTACAGCGCCACGGTGATGCTGGCCGGCTTTGTGCTGCTCAGCCTGGTGATTTTCACAGCCGCTGTTCTGCTGCAGATCAGCGGGCTTTTGCGCCCACTGAAGTCATGAACAGATCCCGACCCCTCTGGATCGCGCTATTGCTGATCTGGTCTTTGCTGCCGATGCTCTGGCAGCTGATCACATCGTTTACGAGCAGCGACGCTCTGGTGAACGCCGATATCCCTTTTCAGCAACGGTGGACGCTGGCTCATTATCGCGAACTGCTGAGTGGTGATCCGCCCTTCTGGCGTTACCTGTTCAACAGCTCTCTTGTGGGCGGCCTGTCAACTCTGCTCACACTGCTGCTGGCGGTGCCGGCTGCCTACGGCATCGCGCGGATGGCTCCGGCCTTCCGCAGGACGATCAGAACAGTTGTTGGGGCCGCAGCGCTGTTTCCCTATGTGCTGTTGTTCCTGGCACTGCTGGAATTGGCACGAGCATTTCAGATGGGAAACAACCTTCTAGCCATCGCTTTGCCCTATGCCGGTCTGGCGCTTCCGCTGGCGCTGCTGTTGCTGATCTCGGCCTTCGAGGGTCTCCCGAATGAGCTCGACGATGCAGCCCGCCTGGAAGGACTCGGTCTGCTGGATCGGTTGCGCTGGGTGCTTATGCCGTTGATCGCACCAGCCACCGCCAGCACCGGAATTCTGGTGTTCCTGTTCGCTTGGAACGAATACCCGATCGCACTCACCTGGTTGAGTCGTGATGATCTGCTCACCCTTCCGGTCGCCATGGCGCGCATCGCGGGATCGTCGATCTACGCGGTCCCCTATGGGGCCTATGCCGCTGCAACGGTGCTGGGTTCCCTGCCCCTGTTGGCGCTAGTGCTGCTCTGTCAGCGGCAGATCGTGGCAGGTCTCACCAATGGAGCTGTGAAGGGCTGATGCTGAAGCTGAACACACTCGGAAAGCGTTATGGCTCCCGCTGGATCCTGCGGTATCTGAACCTTGAGGTTCTGACCGGTGAATGTGTGGCACTGCTGGGGCCGAGCGGTTGCGGCAAGAGCACCGCCCTTCGCTTGATCGCTGGACTGGAACATCCGGATGAAGGCGGGATCGAACTGGAGGGCCGCTCCCTGGACGGAATACCGGCGGAGGGACGACGCATTGGCATGGTGTTTCAGAGCTACGCCCTTTTCCCGCACCTAAGCGTCCGGGACAACCTGGACCTGGGATTGAAGATCAGGGGGATGGCTCCTGCGAAGCGTCGGGAGCAGATCGATGCTGTCCTGAGCACGGTTCAACTGGTCAACGAAGCGGACCGGCGCCCCGAGCAATTGTCAGGCGGTCAGCGGCAACGGGTGGCCCTCGGCAGAGCCCTTCTGCGCAATCCGAGCGTTTATCTGCTGGATGAACCGATGAGCAACCTGGATGCCCAGTTGCGCGATGAACTGCGCCCTCAGCTCCGACGCCTGATTCTGCAAGGACCACAACCGGTGCTGTACGTCACGCATGACCAGCAGGAAGCGATGGCTCTTGCCGATCGCATCGCCGTGCTGCGAAACGGACGCATCGAACAGATCGGTACACCGCAGGAGCTGTATCTCAAACCCGCGACCCGGTTCATCGCAGGGTTCATCGGTCGCCCCCAGATCAACTGGTTGAACAAGACGAACGGAGCATGCATCGGAATCCGACCGGAGCACCTTCGCCCGGATGAAAACGGAGATCGCTGCAGGCTGATCGGACGGGAGTGGCTTGGGGCCAATCAACTCCTGCTGCTGGAGGGCGCCGCTGGCCAGCTGCAGATGCTTTGTTCAGCTGACTTTCAACCCGGCGAACATCTTGGTGTGAGCTGGTCGCCTCAGGACGAGCACCATTTCGATCCGATCAGCGAACAACGCCTCAGCCGCTCCTAAAGCAGTTGCAACGCCTGACGGAGCCGTTGCCCATGACGCGAAACATCCCTGCGGATCGTCTCGATGCCGTCCTTGGACGGAGGCTGATCCGCCGTTTCGTTCCACTGCTCAGCAAGGGTTGCTGAATCGGGAAGCTGAGCCAAAGGCAGCCACCGAATACCGGCCATGTCCGCGGCGGCTTCCACCTTGGGGTCGTAGCTGAGGGCAGCGATGGGACATCCAGCCAGACGGGCCAGAACCAGAGCGTGCAATCGCATCGGAATCACAAGGCGCGCCGTGCGCACCTGCTCAAAGACCGTGCTCAGTTCTGTGGGGACAACGGTGTGGCTGCGATGCAGAAGGTTCTCTGGAATGAGCTTCTGCTCCCGCAGTGAGGGAAGCAGCGGGGCGTCCTGTTCCTGATGAAACGCCAGCCAACACACCGGAGCATCGAGTCGGTCCGCCACAGCGGCCAGAGCTTCCAGCAAACAGCGCCATCCCTGCGAATCCAGCAGCGGCGTTGGTCGCCAGCTCAGAACGATGGAATCCCCCCCTGCCCACTCCTTCTGAGGCAGCTGCCACACCGGATCTGGGGCGACATCCATCGTGAGGTTCGGGGCCCAGCGTTTCGCAACAGAGAACGATGTCTGATCGCGCCAGCTGGCACTGCTGCACAACGGAAGCATCATGCGAACCAACCAGCGGCTGATGGGCCGATGCAGAGGTCCAAGACCCTGCCCCCAAAGCAGAACAGGGCGTCGCCGCAATCGGGCCGTTGCAATCAGAACGAGGTAATAGATCAGGCTTCGAAAGCTTGTGCTGTCCTGCAGCAAACTGCCGCCGCCCAGCACAACCGCATCAACCGTTCCGACGGCCGCGACAACCGCTTGAAGCGAGCGCCGATTCACCCTCCTGGCCGAAGGACAGAGCTGATGGAGAACGTTGCCATCACTGGCTGTGATCAACAACCGGCAGCTGGCTGGAAGATCCTCGAGCAAAACGGTGAGCAGCGCATCGTCACCGAGATTTTTTTCGCCGTAATAACCGCAGAGGAGGAGCGTCGCAGCGGAACGATCAACCACCGACGCACCTTGAATTCATCGTCATTATCCGCTGCGCAGCTTGTTTAGGGTCGACCCATGCATGTTTTATCTCTCGGGACCTGGTGGATCCACGTCGCCTCGGTGATCGAGTGGAGCGTTGCCATCGTGCTGATCCAGAAGCGTGGGCTGACAGGCCTTGCCCTGGCGATGCTTCCGGCTTTAATCAGCGCCATGGCGGCATGCACCTGGCATCTCTACGACAACAGCGAAACCCTTCGGCCGCTTGTGACCCTGCAGGCCGCCCTCACCCTCACGGGGAACATCGGGCTTGCCTGGGCTGCCTGGCAGCTGCTGAACCGACCCGCGCCTGAGTGAGCCACCCATGGATCCAGCACCACTCTTCGCCCTCTCTCTGCTGCCTTATCTGCTGTTTCTGCGCTGGATTCAACGCAGTGAAACCCTTCCCTCCCTAGCGGTCTGGGGGTTTCGCCTCACACTTCTGTTCGTCCTGGTCACCATTATTGCTGCCGTACTGGCCCAACGCTGCTGTCAGGCGGAGCTGGTGGATGTGGACGCACTCCACGGCGGAGCCGAGGCCTTTCTCACCCTGGGCAATGCGGTTCTTGTGATCGGGTTATGGCAGCGGGATCAACAGAGGGTGAACAACTCTTAAGAGAGCCCGCTGCAAATGCTTCATTTGCGAGAAAATATGGTGTCGCTCTGTGGTTCGAATGCTGTCTCCTCTGCTCGCCATCGCACCCGCAACAGTGAGCTGGTCTCCCAAGGTCGCCGTGGTGATGATCGTCTGCAACGTGATCGCCATCGTTGTGGGCAAAGCCACCATCAAGCACCCCAACGAAGGTGCCAAGTTGCCGAATCCAGCCTTTTTCGGCGGAATGGGCCATGCCGCTCTGCTGGGAACCACCAGCCTGGGCCACATCATCGGCATCGGCGCTATTCAGGGCATGGCTGCACGCGGCATGCTCTGAAGAGAGTCCCCTTCAGCGCAGATAGGGAAGCAATCTCCAGCCATAGCGCTCGAAGCGGTAATCAAACAGCAGTTCGGACAGGTCTTCAGCCGAGGTCTGTTCGGACAATCCGCTGATGAGTCGGTCCATGCGCTCATCAGCGAAATTGTTGTTGAGCCCCCACCAGGTTCTGCGTGCCAGTCGATTGGAGACTCGCCACCGCCAGTTGAACAGGCGTTTCAAACTCAGCTGGTAGTCCTGCAGCGTCGCTCCAGAGACAAGACACTCCGCCAGAACATCGGCGCTGTCCATGGCATGGCGAATGCCTTCCCCTCCAAGCAGATTGGCGGTGCTCGCCGAATCACCCACTGCGCGAAGCACCCCTGAACCAGACGTCTCTCGACGGTTGACCGTGCTGGAAACAAGGCCACCATGGCGGTCCAGAACAGGCAGTTGATCCAATCCACAGAGGTTGAGCAATCGCTTCAATGCTGTGTTGATCGAAGCCCGCGACCCAGTGGGTGGAGCCAAGCGGCAGATCCCCACCTTCAGCTGGTCATCACCCATGGGAAAAACCCATCCGTAGCCATGCGGTATCCACTGGCTGCCGAGCATGAAGCTGAGCCGGTCCCTCCATCTCGCCGTGGTTCGGTCATTTCCTTGAAGCAACCACTCGCTTCCCTCCCCGGAGAGAAGCGGATCCTCTGGAGAATCAACCTCAACTCCGGCCTGGCGCAGAAGAACACGACGCGCCCCGGTCGCATCCACCAGGTGAGAGCACACCCGCTCTTCACTGGCTTCGCCGTTGGTCTGAATCCTCACCACGGCGCTGTCTGCGTCAAGCCGCAGCAGTCGCACGCGTCGCCCCGGCAGCAGCTCTACACCGGCCTTCACGGCCTCGCCCCATAACCAGGACCTGAAGGCAGCGAAGTCGAGCACAACCCCGAGGGCATCATCAGACCACCACTGGTGTTCCACTCCCGCAGGGTTGAGTAACTGCCAACCCCACCAGTGCGCTGAACGACACGCCTGTGGAATGAAAAGACGGTTCGCATCCCTCAGCGGCAATGCGCCGCTGGAATAAGCGTTGCGCCTTGGATCCGGTAACGGATCAGCCAGAGTGACGCGCCAGCCGGAACGCGCCAGTCGAATGGCTAGATGACAGCCAGCAGGTCCAGCACCGGCAATCAAGGCCTGCAAGGACAGGATCTCCGATCAGCCCTTGACGGATTGAACAGCCTTGCTGCTTGCCGTGAAGGCAGGACCACTAAGATTGAAGCGGCTCTGAATTCGCTCAGCCATCTGCAACGGGGTCAGACCGAGTGACTCCTTGCTTTGTTGAGGGCTGGCGTGATCCACCAGTTGATCGGGGATGCCGATGCGCAGCATCGATACGGGGATGTCGTGATCGGAGAACGATTCGAGCACCGCAGCGCCGAATCCTCCAGCCACAGCCCCCTCTTCCATCGTGACAACCCGTTTGATCCTGGTGGCAAGCGGATGCAGCAACTGCTCATCGAGGGGACGCATGAAACGACCATTCACCACCGTGGTGGACAAGCCGATCTCCTCCAGCAGCGTCGCGGTTGCCAAGGCGGGATGCACCATGGCGCCATAGGCAACGATCAGCAGGTCATCTCCCTCCCGGAGCAATTCACCACGCCCAATGGGCAGGGATTCCCAGCCCTCTTCCATCAGGGGCATGCCGACACCCGACCCACGCGGAATACGCAGGGCCGTGGGGCCATCGTGCTCAAGGCAGGTCACGAGCATGCCCTGCAGTTCAGCCTCATCCTTGGGCGCCATCACTGTGAAATTGGGGATTGCACGCATATAGCTGATGTCGTATTGGCCCTGATGGGTGGGGCCATCAGCACCAACGATGCCGGCACGATCGAGAACAAAGGTGACGGGCAGTTTCTGGATACCAACGTCGTGAATGAGCTGATCGAAAGCACGCTGAAGGAAGGTGCTGTAGATCGCCACCACGGGCCTCAGACCTTCGCAAGCCATGCCCGCTGCGAGGGTGACAGCGTGCTGCTCCGCGATCCCCACATCCACATACTGGGACGGAATGGCCTTCTGAAGAAGGTCGAGACCTGTTCCCGTCGCCATCGCCGCTGTGATGCCGATCACCCGGCTGTTCTGCTCACAGAGCTTGACGAGGGTTTGACCGAAAACCTTGCTGTAGCTGGATGGCTTGGGGGATTTTGAGGGAATCGCCTTGCCGGTGTTCAGGTTGAAGGCCGACTGTGCGTGATACCCAACCTGATCCGCCTCGGCATAGGGATATCCCTTGCCCTTCTTGGTGACGACATGAACAAGAACTGGTCCACCCTCTCGGTGAGCGGCCTGGAAGGTCCGCATCATCGCGCCGATGTCATGACCGTCGATCGGCCCCATATAGGTGAAGCCAAGCTCCTCGAACACCGCACCGATCTTGGGAACAGCCAGGCGACGCATGCTGCCCTTGAGGCGGTTCAGCTCATCCGGCAGCTCTCCACCCATAAAGGGGAGATTGCGCATGCTCTCTTCAACGCTGCCGGAGAGGAACTGCATCGGCGGGCTGAGGCGGGCCCGATTCAGCGCATGCGACAAGGCTCCCACCGGAGGCGAAATCGACATGTCGTTGTCATTCAGCACCACCAGAAATGGAGTCTCAGGCAAATGACCCGCATGGTTGATCGCCTCCAAGGCCATTCCCCCCGTCAGCGCGCCATCGCCGATGACAGCAACGCAGCGGAAATCCTCTCCTCGGTTATCACGGGCCATCGCCATCCCCAGAGCCCCGGAAATGGATGTGCTGGCGTGGCCGGCACCGAAATGGTCGAATTTGCTTTCTGAACGCTTGAGATATCCGGCAACTCCGTTCTGTTGACGGAGACTGTCGAAATCTTTGAAACGACCGGTAATCAATTTGTGGGGATAGGCCTGATGCCCCACATCCCACACAACTTTGTCTCGATCCAGATCGAGCGTCTGATACAAGGCCAGGGTGAGTTCAACCACACCAAGGCCAGGTCCAAGGTGGCCACCGCTGGTGGAGACAACTTCGAGATGACGTTCGCGGATCTGCCGAGCGACATCTTCAAGCTGAGACAAGCTCAGGCCGTGCAGCTGATTCGGATGAATTAAGTCTCCGAGGTGCATGCACTTGCCACTCCAATAACAGCAATCTACGGCGTCTGTTCCCGTCGCCGCGGCCTGGCGGACAGAGGGAGAATGCCTCCATGACCGACTACCTGCAGAGAATCCTGCGAGCCCGCGTCTATGACGTCGCCCGGGAAACGCCACTCGACCCGGCGCCGAACCTCAGCAGCAGGCTCGGCAACACGGTGCTGCTCAAGCGTGAGGATTTGCAGCCGGTGTTCTCCTTCAAGCTGCGGGGGGCGTACAACCGCATGGCGCAGCTCAGCCAAGAGCAGCTCAGCCGTGGCGTGATCGCCTCCAGCGCCGGCAACCATGCCCAGGGAGTGGCCCTCAGTGCCGGCCAGCTCGGCTGCAGGGCCGTGATCGTGATGCCGAGCACCACCCCTGAGGTGAAGGTCCGCGCGGTTCGGGCGCTCGGCGGTGAAGTGGTTCTCCACGGAGAGACCTACGACGAATGCTCAGCCGAGGCACGCCGTCGATGCGAAGCAGAAGGGCTGACATTCATCCACCCGTTTGATGACCCTGAGGTGATCGCGGGTCAGGGAACGATTGGGCTGGAGATCATGCGCCAGATCGCGGAACCACCCCAGGCCATTTACGTCGCCGTCGGGGGAGGCGGACTGATTGCGGGGATCGGGGCCTACGTGAAACAACTGTGGCCAGAGACAGAGATCATCGGCGTTGAGCCCGTGGACGCCGATGCCATGAGCCGATCCCTCGAGCAGGGTGAGCGGGTGGAACTGCAGCAGGTGGGGCTGTTTGCTGACGGTGTTGCAGTGCGTCAGGTAGGGGAACACACCTTCGCGCTTGCACAACGATTCGTGGACCGGATGGTTCGTGTTGACACCGACGCGATCTGTGCCGCCATCAAGGACGTCTTCGAGGACACCCGCTCGATTCTCGAACCCGCAGGCGCTCTGGCTGTTGCGGGCCTGAAGCAAGACGTGAGCGATCGCGGCCTCAGCGATTGCCAGCTGGTGGCGGTGGCCTGCGGCGCCAACATGAATTTCAACCGACTCCGCTTCATCGCGGAACGCTCCGAACTGGGTGAGGAGCGCGAAGCGATGCTGGCTGTGGAGATCGCCGAACAACCTGGAAGCCTCAGGGATCTCTGCGATCGACTGCGCGATCGCAGCCTCACGGAATTCAGCTACCGGATGACCGAGGGCCGGCGTGCCCAGATTTTTATCGGAATTCAGGTCAGCGATCAGCAGGATCGCCACCGGGTCGTTGAAAGCCTGAATCGCGACGGCATCCGCTGCACGGATCTCAGCGATAACGAATTCGCCAAGGTGCACTTGCGCCACATGGTGGGTGGACGACTGCCCAGCACCTCGGCCGAATCCTGTGCCGGTGGATGTCGTGAGTTGCTCTACCGGTTCGAATTTCCGGAACGGCCTGGAGCACTGATGCGTTTCGTCAGTGCGCTGCACCCGAGCTGGAGCATCAGCATTTTTCATTACAGAAACCACGGCGCCGACGTCGGTCGGATCGTTGTTGGCGTGTTGGTTCCGGACAAGGAGCTAACGGGCTGGCAGGCGTTTCTCGACGATCTGGGGTACCCCTGCTGGGAAGAAACCGGTAATCCCGCCTATGCCCTGTTCCTTTAGGGATCGGGGCGATACCTTGAGCCTCAATGCAGGGTCGCCATGTCAACACCGTCCCTGGCGTCCAAGATCGAGGCAGTTCTCTATCTGAAAGGTCGACCGATCGGTCTGAAGGAGTTGGCTGAGCTGGCGCGCGATGAGCCTGAGCAGGTGCTAGCAGCCCTCGCCACACTCACCGCCAGCTACGCCCAGCGGGACTCAGCCCTTGAGGTTGTCGAGCAATCCGGTCGTTACTGCCTGCAGTTACGCCCTGCCCTTGCCGATCTCGTTAAGAACATGCTGCCGGTGAACCTGTCCACAGCAACGCTCAGGACGCTGGCGACCATCGCGCTGAAGAAACGCATCCTTCAATCCGAACTGGTGGATCTACGCGGGTCCGGGGCCTACGACCACATCAAGGAACTCCTGGCCCAGGACTTCATCGAACGCCGCCGACAAAGCGAAGGACGTTCCTACTGGCTAACGCTGTCGGAAAAATTCCATCGCACCTTTTCGGTGCTTCCCGATCTGGGTGCTGATCAACCAGCCCAGGCTGCATAGACTTACCACAAATCAACGACTCTCTCTTGGATACAACAGCTCTCACCGGTGGCCTCGCCCAACTGCTGATGGTTCTTGCCAAGGCTGTGAGCGTCTACCTGTTTGTTTTATTCATCCGGGTGCTGGTGAGCTGGTTCCCCAACATGGCCGGCAATCCCGTGATCGGTGGAGTGGCCTCCATCACCGATCCCTATCTGAATATGTTCCGCGGCGTCATTCCCCCGATCGGCGGTATCGATCTTTCAGCGATCCTGGCGTTCATCACTCTCAACCTGCTTGAAAGTCTGCTGACGGCGTCTAGCATTCAATTCGCGGCCATGAGCGCTGGATTCTGAATAACAGTGATGTAAATCATTGAATAGCCCGTTCAAGCGGTAGAAGGTCATCCAAATCCATGTCTTCGTCATCGGAACTTGCTCTGGTGCGTACCGGAGCGTTGAACCCCCTTGCCCGTGGATTGCGCACCTCAAACGGTCCTGGGGTTCCTGCTGGAACGGAAAGGCGCAAAGCGAATGATTTCACGCCTGGTTCGATATCACCGATGGATCCAACCCGTGTACGGTTCTGCAGCACCGGTTCTCCGCTGGCATCAAGAATCCGGGCATACACGTCGGTATCAACAACGGCTCGGGATCCAGGGTTATCGACACTGCCGCTAAGTACGTAGCAACTCGCCCCCATCGGCCGCTTGAAATCCGGTTGATTGCCGGGGTCATCAACGGAACATGGTTCCAGAACGACGCCACTCAGCTTGAGCTCAGCTGCATTCGCTGGAGCAGCGATGAACAGAAGTGCAGAGGCCAGAACGGCAAGGATGAGTCGTCGAAGCATGGTTGGTTCAGCGGTCGTCACCGCTTCCCCCGAGGCGTCCTCGAGCTGCACGGCTGGAGAGTTTGTCGAGATTGGCTGCCGCCACGTTGTCGAGGTCATAACCCAACTCCTTGGACAGCTGCGCCACGTACCAGAGCACATCACCTAGCTCCATCTTGATCGCATCACGCGTCTCGGCGTCGAAGACTCCGTTCCGATCACGCATCACCTTCTTGACCTTGTCGGCCACCTCACCGGCCTCACCGCACAGACCGAGCGTTGGGTAGATGGGATTGTGGCCGACATCCGGGTACCGGGCCGTGCTCCGAGCCGCATCCTGATAAGCATTGAGCTCCATGGTGTGGGTAGAAGAAACGCCCGGATGGTAGTTTCCGCAGGGTTTTTGCGCCTCGATATGGGCCAGTTCGATCAGAGCCGTCGGACCAAGATCGTGGCCACAATCGGTCCTGCTACTGAAAGTCCCGAGCGGATCAAGGAACTGGTTCTGGCAGGCGCCACCACCTTTCGCTTGAACTTCTCCCACGGGGACCACAGCGAACATGCAGCGCGGATCGCAACCATCCGCCAGGCCTCCAAGGAGCTGGGCATCAATATCGGAATCCTGCAGGATCTCCAGGGCCCGAAAATCCGTCTCGGGCGCTTCGCTGATGGACCCATCACCCTGGCCAACGGCGACAGCTTTGCACTCACCTCCCGTTCAGTGAGTTGCAACCAGTCGATCGCAACGGTGACCTACAACAAGCTGGCGAACGAAGTCACCGCCGGCAGTCGCATCCTTCTCGACGACGGCAGGGTCGAAATGAAGGTGGAACGCGTGGATCAACCTGAGCAGACACTTCACTGCAGCGTCACGGTTGGAGGGGTTCTATCCAACAACAAAGGGGTCAACTTCCCTGACGTGCAGTTGTCGGTGCGGGCCCTGACGCAGAAAGACAAGATCGATCTGGAGTTCGGTCTCAGCCAGGGGGTGGATTGGGTTGCCCTGAGTTTTGTGCGCAATCCTTCCGACGTGGAGGAGATCCGTGGTCTGATCCGCGAGCAGGGCCACGAAACCCCTGTGGTGGCCAAGATCGAAAAATTCGAGGCGATCGATCAGATCGACGCGATTCTTCCCCTCTGTGACGGCGTGATGGTGGCGCGGGGCGACCTTGGCGTTGAGATGCCGGCCGAGGAGGTTCCTCTGCTTCAGAAGGAGCTGATCAGCAAAGCCAACAGTCTGGGAATTCCGATCATCACGGCCACACAAATGCTGGATTCGATGGCATCCAGCCCACGTCCCACCCGGGCCGAAGTAAGTGATGTAGCCAACGCGATCCTGGATGGCACCGACGCTGTGATGCTGTCCAATGAAACCGCTGTGGGTGATTTCCCTGTTGAAGCGGTGCAGACGATGGCGACCATCGCCTGTCGCATTGAAAAGGATTATCCGCAGCGTTCCGTCGACAGCCATCTGGCCAGCACAGTGCCCAACGCCCTCAGTGCCGCTGTCAGTTCAATCGCCAGTCAGCTCAACGCGTCCGCGATCCTGCCGCTGACCAAGAGCGGTGCCACAGCGAAAAACGTCAGCAAATTCAGGCCATCAGCGCCGATCCTGGCGATCACACCCGATCAAACGGTGGCTTGCAGACTTCAACTGGTGTGGGGCGTCAACCCGCTGGTCATTCCCCAGCACGAGCGCACCACACACACGTTCCTGGCAGCGATGACCAAAGCCAAGGAACTGGGCCTGTTGGAACAGGGCGATCTCGTCGTTCAGACCGCCGGAACAAACACGGGAGTTTCCGGATCCACGGATCTGGTCAAGGTGGGAATCGTCAGTTCCGAAGAAGACTCCGCCAGCATGATCTGAATCTGGAGACAGAAGATCGATGAACCGACGGATGCCTCCAATTGAGACGGTGGGGATGGCCCTCACCACTCTGCGGAGCAACCGGCTGCGCAGCCTGCTCACCATGGTGGGCATCGTGATCGGCAATGCCTCGGTGATCACATTGGTGGGAGTCGGGCGCGGGGCCCAGGGCCTTGCTGAGGAGCAGCTCAGCAATCTCGGAGCCAATGTGCTGTTCGTGGTGCCAGGAAACAACGACACCAGACGAAGGGGCGTGGCATTCCCACGAACTCTTGTTCTTGAAGATGCCGATGCAATCGCCGATCAGGTGCCGAGTGTGCGGCGGGTTGCCCCTCAGATCAGCAGCAGTCAGGTTGTTCAGGCCGGTGCACGCAGCTCAACGAGCTCCATTTCCGGTATCACCGCTGAGTTTCTGCCGGTCCGCAGTTTTGAAGTGGCCGAGGGACGCTTCATCAGCCCGCAAGACAATCAGGCTGCTCGAGCGGTGGTGGCCATCGGCCCGGACCTGCGCACGAAGTTATTCCCCTCCGGAGATCCCATCGGGCAACAGGTGCGCATCGGAAGCCAGGCGTTCGAGGTGATTGGTGTGATGGAACCGAAGGGTGCCGTGTTTGGCAGCAATCAGGACGAGAACGCTTATATCCCGCTCAACACCATGGTCAACCGCCTGACGGGACGAGACCCGACCTATGGCATCAGCCTCAGCTTCATCAGTGTCGAAGCACGCGATGAAAGCAGTACCGGTGCTGCCAAATTTCAGATCACCAATCTGTTGCGCCAACGACACAACATCCTTCGTGATGACGATTTCGCTGTTCGTTCTCAGAAAGATGCCCTTTCGATCGTAGGAACCATCACTGGAGGGCTGACGTTGATGCTGGCTGCCATCGGCGGTATTTCCCTGCTGGTGGGCGGCATCGGAATCATGAACATCATGTTGGTGTCCGTAAGCGAGCGCACCGAAGAGATCGGCCTGCGCAAGGCATTGGGTGCCCGCAGCACGGATGTTTTGCAGCAGTTCCTTGTGGAATCGCTCGTGCTTTCGAGCCTGGGGGGAGCGATCGGAACGGCAGCAGGGCTTGGGGCCGTCGCCACTGTTGCAGCGGTGACGCCACTACCCGCCAGCATCGGCATGACCACCGTGTTGATCACGGTCGGGCTCTCAGGTTCGATTGGATTGTTCTTCGGTGTCGTGCCTGCACGCAGGGCTGCCCGGCTAGATCCCATCGTGGCTTTGAGGAGCCTCTAGTCCGTTCCACGAAGGGCGGGATTTCTGCTTTACAATCATTAATCATTTCTCAGCATCATGAATCAACGCTGGCGGACTGTTGCTCTTTGGTTGCTTCCGGTTGGCGTGGTGCTGCTGATCGGCTGGCAAGTGATCAGCAACGGCGGGCTGAACAGCATGAATTCTGGCGGCGGAACCACGGAAGCTCCCCGCAACGCAGCCGTCGCCCGGATGAGTTACGGACGCTTCCTTGATTACGTGGAAGCTGGCCGTGTCACCGCTGTTGATATCTACGACGGTGGTCGTAACGCCGTGATCGAAGCCGTCGATCCCGACCTCGACAATCGGGTTCAAAGACTGCGTGTTGATCTTCCCGGTCTCGCCCCTGAACTGGTGAACACCCTCAAAGAGGAGGGCATCAGCTTCGACATCCATCCCCCGCGGACAACCCCGCCTGCACTGGGACTACTCGGTAACCTCCTCTTCCCTCTCTTGCTGATCGGTTCCCTGATCTTCCTGGCCCGCCGAAACAGCGGTATGCCAGGTGGTCCTGGTCAGGCCATGCAGTTCGGCAAGAGCAAGGCCAAGTTCATGATGGATGCAGAAACCGGTGTGATGTTTGACGACGTCGCCGGTGTCACTGAGGCCAAGCAGGAACTTCAGGAGGTCGTCACCTTCCTCAAGCAACCCGAGCGTTTCACCTCCGTGGGTGCTCAGATTCCCCGTGGTCTCCTTCTGGTAGGCCCTCCTGGAACTGGCAAAACACTCCTGGCTAAAGCAATCGCCGGCGAAGCAGGCGTCCCGTTCTTCTCTCTTTCAGGTTCTGAGTTCGTCGAAATGTTTGTCGGAGTCGGCGCCAGCCGAGTTCGCGATCTGTTCAAAAAGGCAAAAGAAAACAGCCCCTGCCTCATCTTCATTGATGAAATTGATGCCGTTGGTCGCCAGCGTGGCGCCGGCATCGGTGGTGGTAACGATGAGCGTGAGCAGACCCTCAACCAGCTGCTGACGGAGATGGATGGTTTTGAGGGCAACAGCGGGATCATCATCATTGCCGCAACAAACCGACCTGATGTCCTTGATTCAGCGTTGATGCGTCCAGGGCGATTCGATCGACAGGTCACCGTTGATGCTCCTGACATCAAAGGTCGCCTTGCGATCCTCGATGTTCACTGCCGCAATAAAAAGCTGGATGGTGAATTGTCACTCGAAAGCATTGCTCGCAGAACTCCAGGCTTCACAGGCGCCGATCTGGCCAACCTGATGAACGAAGCCGCAATTCTCACCGCACGTCGTCGTAAGGATGCAATTGGGTTAGGTGAAATTGACGATGCTGTGGATCGCATCATCGCTGGCATGGAAGGTCGCCCTCTCACGGACGGACGAAGCAAGCGTTTGATCGCTTATCACGAAGTCGGTCACGCCTTGATCGGAACGCTGGTCAAGGATCATGACCCCGTGCAAAAAGTCACCCTCATCCCCCGCGGACAAGCACAAGGATTGACCTGGTTCTCACCAGACGAAGAGCAAACCCTTGTCACACGAGCACAGCTCAAGGCCCGCATCATGGGTGCTCTGGGCGGACGTGCGGCTGAGGATGTTGTGTTTGGCCACGAGGAAGTGACCACCGGTGCTGGCGGAGATATCCAAATGGTTGCCTCTCTGGCAAGACAAATGGTGACGCGCTACGGCATGAGCGACCTTGGTCCGATCGCCCTTGAAGGTGGCGGCCAGGAGGTATTCCTTGGACGAGATCTGATGTCACGCAGTGACATTTCCGAATCAATTTCTCAGCAAATTGACATTCAGGTTCGCAACATGGTGAAGCGCTGTTACGAGGACACAGTGGCTGTTGTTGCTGCCAATCGTGAGGCCATGGATCGCCTGGTTGAACTTCTCATTGAGAAGGAAACGATGGATGGCGACGAATTTGCAGCTATTGTTGCTGAATTTACCAGCGTTCCCGACAAAGAGAGAACAGTAGTGACCCTGGAATAATGAAATAATTAAACCAATGAATTAACGATTTGCTCTGGCCAGAAGCCAGAGCTTTTTTATGGAAAGATATAGAAAAACATTGATTGAGTTCAATCAGTGTATTGTTTGTTAATCAAATTTTTGCGCTTCCTACATCGCTCAGAGCAGTAAATTACCGAATCCCAGTTGTTCCTCCAGGCTTTACGCCATTGGAATGGTCTTTCACAAACTGGGCAGACCTTACTGGGCAGCCCGGATTTCATCCAACCGCCTGAACTGGACGCTTATCAATGACAGAATCGATCAGACCGTAAGCGACTGCCTCCGCTGGAGACATGAAGAAATCGCGATCTGTATCCTGCTGAATGCGATCCAGAGGCTGACCGGAACGCTCCGAGAGTTCCTGATTCAAACGATCTTTAAGGTACAGAATTTCATCAGCCTGAATTCTGATATCACTGGCCTGACCGCGGGCGCCACCAAGGGGCTGGTGAATCATGATGCGGGAGTGCTGAAGGCTGCTGCGTTTCCCCTTGGCTCCGGCACAGAGAAGAAAGGCACCCATACTTGCTGCCAAGCCAACACACACGGTGTGAACATCAGGCTTGATGTGCTGCATGGTGTCAAAGATTCCCAGGCCGTCGTAGACCGAACCACCGGGGGAATTGATGTACAGATAGATATCCTTTTCCGGATCCTCGGCCTCCAGGAAGAGCATCTGCGCAACGATCCTGTTTGCGGAATCGCTCGTTACTGCTTCACCGAGAAAAATGATCCGCTCGCGAAGCAATCGTGAGTAGATGTCAAAAGCCCTCTCCCCCCGGCCTGATTCCTCAATCACGATGGGGATCATTGAGATAAAGCGAGTGGATCAATCCTAACGGCGATGTCTGCGGCGCTAGGGTCTCACCCAATCCAATCGAGCACGCACGTTGGCTGGCACACAAACGATTGCAGACAGCAAGCGCGCCTTTCATCAGGCCTTCCCCCACGTCATTGCGCCCCTGCATCGCAGGATCGCGGATGAACTCCTGGTTGAACTGCACCTTCTGAGTCATCAGGACTCTTTCAAAGCCGGCCAGCTGTTTTCTGTAGGCCTCGTAACGGTGTTCACTCGTTTCACCCAGGGGTATCGGCCTCCCGAACATCGAGACGATCTGATGGCTGCGATCTGCAGCAGCAATGGATTCGATGCCGCTGAGTTCAGGAGCGCTGCAGAAACAAGCCTTGCGGCAGCGTCAGAACACTCCGGGGATGACTTCAACACCTGGATCAAGGAGTTCCGCCTGCCGGAGCAAAGCCACTACTCCCGACTGATGGCTGTTGGATTGCTGGCGCTGTTGGAAGCAGCCCATGACGAGCTCAAAGGAGAGGAAGCAGCGGAATTGCGCAAAAGAGCTGTCGAGATCTCCAAGGAGATCGGCATGCCGTCAGAACGTGTGGAAAAGGATCTCGGGATCTTTGCTTCCAGCAGCGAGCGGATGCAACAAGCTGTTGAACTGATGGAAGAAACACTCGCGGCCGAACGACGCAAGAAAGAGAAACGGATGGCGGAGGCTGCCGAGAAGAAGCAGTCACAGTTATCCTGAGCGCCTTAAATCAAAAACCAAACAAAAAGGAGGGTGACTCCCCCTTTTTTGTTGCTTCAACGCTTGCGTCGGCGACGATCACGCCATTCGATCACTGACAAGTAAATGATCGCGACGGTGACAAAAACAAGAAGGGTCGTGGCCACTAGAGCCAATCCCTGGCCAAACACAGGGCTTTCCAGACCACTCAATGGCTCAGAAGTTGATCGTGCCGTCGCCGTTGCGTCCCCAGACGACCATGGCAATCGAGAAGCTGAACATGGCGGCTAATGAGGCCCAACCCAGTGTGAACAGCATGGTCTTGACCAAAGTGGCCTTCAAATCTTACCTAGGTCATGCGTCTGTTACCTCAATTGGTGGCAACTGTCATGACTAACTCCAGTCCGGGCTCAGCTGCACTGCTGGATCGGCAGGCCACCACCAAACGGTATCCCCAGGCGCGCGTGATTGTTCTGGATGACGAAGTCAACACCTTCCAACATGTTGTGGACTGTCTGCGTCGCATCATCCCCGGTGTCAGCGAAGAGAAGGCCTGGGCCCTTGCCAACCGCATCGACGGTCAAGGATCAGCAGAAGTGTGGTGCGGCCCCCTTGAGCAGGCTGAGCTCTACCACCAGCAACTCACTGCTGAAGGGCTCACCATGGCTCCCTTGGAACGATGCTGATCAAGCCGCTGGTTTACGGCTGGCCTGCGTGAGACGCAACAAATCAACCGTGCTCAGTCGACTGGTCTGGGCATCCATTACAAAACGCACAACACGCCCGGGACAAAGGGCGAGGCCACGCACTTCATCACCATGCAGTTCTGCCGTGAGCATCCGGGCCTGAGTACCACAGCGATCCGTCAGGGGACCAGACACTGCATCACGCAGGGTGTCGACGGATTTCAGCATCACGACACGCGGAGCTGTCTCCGGCATAGCCAGGCTGGCTAGGGTCTCGCCGATCTCAGGGTTTATTACTGAATTGGGCAGGGTCGTCGTTACGCACAGCACCTACATAGACGGGTTGATTCCCCTGTTGAAGCGTCTTGCCAAAGAGCGAGGGATCCAGACGATCACTCCGGCGGTGATCAGCCGCGTGAGAGGACGTTGCCAGACGCTGCAGCTCAGGGTTTCAGCACCCATTCGTGGTGGATACAAAATGATGGCCCGCAAAGGATCCATGGCCCAGGAGGTTTTTGTGGTCACCGAACTGGACGCCGAACAACTGCGCACTGCGGTGGAGCAGCACCAACCCTGATCAGGACACTTCGGCGAGTTCACAGGCCACAGGATGGGCTTCGCGAATGTACAGCTGATCTCTACAAAGCCTGGCCCAGTCCTCGCGGTGGAAGCACTGGGGAAGAATGGCTCGGCAGGCCACCTGGGCGTCATCCGGAAGAAAACGAATCGGCTCAGCAGATTCAGGAATGCCTGCTGCTTGCAACAACAGCGCGGATACGAACGTGATTGCCCCAGGAATCAACACAGAAATCATTGGTGATGGTGAACCGCCAATGCTTGCAAGCCTCAGTCGACAACCACGGAGGATTCAGGCTCAGCATGCTGAGACGTCTTTATAGACAGACCCATGGCATGCGTTCAAAGCCTGACTGAATGTCTGTCAAAAGGAAAGCAAGAGGACCCGTGAGGAAGCGCAGAAGAACTCCCAGAGCATTCGTAACCAGTTCAAGGTGAACGCCATCAGGGCTGGTGATCCATGCAAATCAGGCCATGAAAGTGGCTTAACTTCTCAACGCCTATTTGACTTCATTTTTGATGATGGCCTTGATGATCTTCGTCATACGAAACCCCAAAACAGGCAGATAAGCGAGGAATGCCAACGATGCGACTGGCTCAGCACCATATTCACTGTAAATCGCAAAACCTATGAAGATGGGAACCAGATAGAGAAACAAATTCGCAGAAAAGAAGAGAATATTGGAAATAACACCATTGGGCTCTTTATCCATTGGAATATGACAAACAATTCATACTACACCCAAATCATTCTTACGCCAATTGAACAGTATTCAATGTCGACCGTAACCGAACCAATGATCTGCTTATACCCACTTATCGAAAAAGGCGGATTCAAGATCTAAAACAACTCTTGGCTGACTGATCCAACGGCTTGACTTTTTTTGCCAACGTAAGGAAACGAAAAAAGGGAACACATCAGGCATGCATGCCTCTGCAGTAGTTAAATCGAAAAGAACTCATCCCAGTGCGATATGCGAGCGCCTGTCCTATCGGTCATCACCCTCACGGGCCTTGTCATGGCGGGAACAGCTGCGATGGCACATGAGAACAACGCAGTGCAGACCGTTATCCCCGCAAAGGAACAGCGGATGCCGCCCCCCGGTGCACCCTCAATCAACACGAAGGTGGGCATTGAACCGCTGGGCAATCTGGATCTCTCGGGGGAATTCAGCGCCATGAACGGGAGGATGCTGCGCACCCGACGCATCACGATCGCCCCTGGTGGATCCGTGGCATGGCATCAGCATCAGAGGCGACCAGGCGTCGCCTACGTGATCAAAGGGACTCTGATCGAAGTCCGCGACGATGGATCAGCCCCGCGATCAATCCAGAGGACGGCGGGAGATGCCGTCTTTGAGTCAACCGGTGTGCTCCATGGCTGGCGAAATGAATCGGACCAACCCGCCACAGCGGTGGTGATCGATCTCGTCCCAAATACGCAACCCTGAGAGAAACTGTCTGAGATTCAAACGCTGGAAGGCTGAGTGCTGGCGTGTTTTTTTGTGAAGCAGTCGGGTAGGGAAACGTGGTTGCGAGGTTCTGAATCAATCCCTCAGTGGGGGATGCAAGAGCTCATGACCCTGCCCTAGAGAAGGTGGAGACGTAAGGAATTCAGATGACGAAGACAACAACTGTCTGCGCCTGTGAGCCATGCGGCTGCAGCGTTGCTCAACACTCTGGGATTGAGAAGGACGGAAAGAGGTACTGCTCACAATCCTGCGCTGATGGCTTGGGTGGCAGTGAGCAGTGCTGCAGCAGCTGTGCGAGCTGCTGAGCACAAATCAAACTCAACTTGCTTAGGCCTAAACCCTGTCGAGGAAAAAACCGACCAAACAAATCACATTAATGGGGTCGATCGCACAACAACAAAACTGCCAGATTGAAACCAACAGACTTGTTAACAGGACTGATCCACCGAATTAGCAACGCCCGCTTCAACATGAACCGGTCAAGGTTATTGCGATGGTGCCCACGCACGTCAGGGTGAAGCAACGTCAATCGCTCAGCAGCAACCAGTGGAACAAAACCTGAATGCAGGACTAACTCGCCCTGGCACATTGGTCAACAGTTCACGTGCACTGTGAAATATGAATTCAAATACCTATAGCACCGATGAAATACCCTTGCTATTAATCGAGAAAAGCAAAGGAACTCAAATGAGCAAAGTCCTTTCAGCAGCCAAGTGTTCCCTTGAACTGCTGGCAAAACGGATATCATCGCTTCGGGTGCAGAAGGTGTTTCCCGTATCAAAGATCTATGGGTCCTCTGCCTATGATGAATCAGAAATGATGGAATCTGAACCGTTCAAGCGGGATCAGAAAGCAGAACTATTTTATGACTGCTGATCGCAATCGTTCCTGAGCATCGCGAGCCATCCAGCGAGGAGCTGTTTGCCTTCCCTTTGGAAAGCATCGGCGGCCGTCAATCAAGCCTTCAATTGCATGCCATAAGCTCCCTGATACCATCATGCCGGAATAGGACTCGGGGAAAAGCAGCTGAATCCTGTCAGCTTTGAGAACAAACCATTTTGAACTCGTCAATCAATATCATTCAATCATGATATAATAAGCTTTTTGGACTTATTTTCTCAACTGCCTAAGATCAGAAAGAGTTGATTCAATATGTGCGAGCTCATCGACCACAACTGCATGCTCGAATATTGTTAGCTTTGATAAAAGTGTTTTTTAAAGTTCTTCCTGGCGTTTGACCAGCAGAATTCGTGCGTAATTCATTTTCGGTTGAGGGATGTACTTTCATGATCTCATTCATTCATGGCTGACACATCCCTCAACTGAGTGAGAAAGCAAACAAAGAAAAACCCCAATCCAATGCTCTCGTCAGCTTGGTCGTCTTCAGCATTCAAAAATTGAGCTTGATCAAGCCATCCCATAAACAATTGCCCTGGCTTGCACTTTGAAATACAGTTGCCAGAATGATCAATGATGCAATAATTTTCAATGCCTGCCAAGATTCGAACGATCAAAGCAACATCAATTTTTGCATTCGAAACGTTTGAGTTCAACAAATCAATTGAGTATAAGGGCGAGTTACTTGGGTTCATCAAACTGATCAAAAAGAAGCCAGGAATCATCAAAGCCAAGGTGTATCAAGATCTGAATGGTGACCTGGAGATAACGAAGAAGGACTTGATTTTTAAAGGCAAAATCAAAGATGCATTCATCCCTGATGATCTTACAGATTTTTTGGTACGATCACGTTTAAAAACAAATGCATAGATGTGATCGGGAGATGCAAAAGAAACCCGGCGAGAGCATTATTTGCACTAAAGATTACGTTCCGACATTCACCGATCTAAGATTAAAGTCGAATGTAATTGGCACAAAATACGATTTCATACCTTATGGAGATGACGAGTTACTTGGACACCACGACCTCTTTAACCCAATAAGCGACTTTGCCTGAGCGACCCTTGCTCGGAGAAATAATTTCAAGTCATAATATTTCCCGCATAATTTATTCAAGAATATTTTCATCTAAGTTTTATTTTACCTTGATCTTGAAATAAGGATTTCAATCAGTTGCACGCAGCGGCTGTGTCGCCATAATCAGACAACATGCATAGTACTCAAATGTCTGGAAAAATCCTGGTTGGATTTGTCTCTGCTTTCTTTGTTGTCTTCTTTGCTTTTGAAACCTGGTTGATGCGCGGATTGCCTCATTAGAGCTATTTCAAGAACAATTCGCTCTGATCAATTTATCCTGTCTTTCACTGAACGTCTCAATCGCTTTATTGGTCGTGAATACCTCATCAACCAGCGCTAAAACTTTTTCACAAACCAAGGCAGTTTCTGGAAGAATAATAAGGCTCTGCTTCTCTTGTCTTCTAGTTTACTTGTAGACTTTAACAAGAATCCTCCAAAAGCCCATGCTAGACAAACGACCGCGACCAAGAAAAATCAGCAAAGTGCAAAAAATAGCTCTTCAAAGAAATATCAGTGCTCATGAATTGGCCAAGAATATCCTCACTGAAGCTGGCTATAAAATCGTCAGGCAAGAGACTCCGGTTTTTGAAGGAGGTTGGCGCGGATATCTCGTTGAATATCCTTGTCAAATAAACGATGTTCATTTTGTCAAAAGGATGAGACGAAGTTGGCTGATTGATCTAGCTGATCTGGTCATTGATGGTGTACCAACAGAAGAAATAGCGTCAGCCAATCAATCTGAATATGAGTGGACAAAGGAAGTCTAATAGTCTCATCAGGACATATAAATCCACTTAGCAACCTAAGAATTAATTACTTCTCATGAAGGAGAATTTTTCTAGTAAATTTATCAATCCTCCAGAACCCTCTTAAACCTTCTCAGACACCGGTCTAGAGAATTCATATCGGGGGATATGGAATACTCTGAACCGTGCTCAGGGTTCTACAACAGCATGAGTTCGAATGCCCAGCGTTCAGACTGGATGACTCGTTTCATGAACTAGGAACAATTGAGACGGGTTCTACTGACCAGAAAAGAGCTAGAAGAAAGAAAGCCTGATCAGATCGCCAATACTGGGGGTTGAGGTGACTTTTAATGGTTGTTGTGAAGGAGACATGCCATTTCGCTTGCGTCAAGAGAGCTGAGCAAAACCTGTTCAAGCTGCACAGGACGCAGAACAAGAAGAAGGTATAGGATCTTAGGAACCAATCCGTCAGCTTCTAACCATAGACAATCCATTGATCACAATGAAATAGAAGAGTTAGATCAATATACTTATCACTCGTTTTTAGTACACTTCTGACCAGGAAAGTCTACCGGTTTATCGGATTAAATTATTTGAATACTTTCACTATTGAGCTGCTTTAATTCTTCTACGTAATCATCAATTTTTTTAGCCATTTGCCTTGCTGAATATCCATCCTCAAGACCGTCTGAAACAAGCACAGACAAATCGTGAATAAAACCGTTGTAGTCATCGCCATTGTCCAAGTATTCCTTGTGTAACCGATAGATCTGCTTCTTCAATTCTTGAAGCTCACTCTTAGCGGTACAAGGCATGACGGATGGGGGCGTATCACCATTCAAGCACCAAAGGAGGAGCAAAGGCAAACCATCAAAACAATTGATATTTGAGCCTTAGATATAATCTAAGCAATCACCGATAGAGTCTTATATCGTTTATTTTTTTCGAATAATATTCATTATGCAGCACAAGTTCAGCCATTTCTCGAAATAATTCAATTTTTTTATTTACCACAATATCGAGGGAAGTAAACGTGCAATCCTCAAAAGTATTGTACAAATATTCGCTATATGAACTTAAAGGGGTGACAACTCTTTTGTCGTTCAAAAAATCAATATCATCAGGACTAACTTCGTCAGCAATAGCTTTTTCAGCTTGGGCCTTAGATAAAATAGATTTACCTATCTGACATCTTATTCCAGCCACGAAACCGAAATTAGACACCCTGCGTTGCTGTATAGAAGTTAACAATGATGGTTTGTCAATTTTATTTGCAAGTGGACTACTAACGGCAAAAGGATTTGTAGCAACGACTAACAATGATAAAGCGGGAAAAGCACGCACGGCAGCTAGACGATACATCTAAAAGATAGACACGGTAAAAACTGTTAGCAACAACTACTCATTCACAATCAGCCATACCACTGTCGACAAAACCGAAATGGCGCGAACTCTGTGCAAAACGCCTATTTGACTTGTAAGAAAATAAATAGCATTATCGAAATCGTAATGATGCCAAATCAAAACGGGTTCTGAATTATTCCCTATAGCTCGTTGATCAAGAATTGAATAAATCCTTCATAACAATATAACTTATAAACAAAGAGGTTTGAACTATTTAAGAAAAATCAGCCAAAAAATTTCTACAAAATCTAGATATCAATTCTGCTCTCACACAAACTACAAACTCATTGAACAGTTGGCCTCATCCAAAACATGGTGAATAGCAAGAAAGAGCAACAAGCCAAGAAATAGATGGGTCTTCAGTTGAAAGCGCAGAGATATTTTACCGAGCCAAGTTCAACAATATGACACTGACTGTTCTGATGAAAATTATACTTTCGAGACGTTGAAACCAGATTTAAGTACTCCAGTGGTAGCTTAAAGTAAATGCTGAGCTAGATCATGATCATTCTGTCCCGAAATTTTGGACTTAAGTGATAACAAGAGTGACTAGAATTATGATATTGTACAACGCTATAAATGCCGCCCTAAATAGGCTGGTGTTTGTGAAATCAAAATGCTTTCCCGCGAAATCAGAAGCATCACAACACAAGCTACAAAGCCACTGCGATACATTCAGTGAATCCAAGGCTCGAATGCTATCGTGAAGAACTATCTCCTACGGCTGGGAGACCGAAGCTGTTGAGATCTCCTTTATTAGTAGATAAATTATGACGAGTAACTACACCATAATCCATATTATATCGTCACTTAGAGCCAAAACCTGGCTTTCCAATTGTTTATCCATTCAAATAGATGAGAACACTTTATTCCTGCATCATACTTCCAAGGCCCCTCTCAAACAAGTCAAACTGTGACTAGTAGTCAGCAATAGGATAAACGTTGTCTGATGCAAAATCGCTAATACCGTTAAACTTAAAACTCGCTCCATCACTATCGATTAACAGTCAAGCATAAGTCGTAGGAATATATCCCATTGTGCAATATATCAAATCATCTGGAAATTTTGCGGCCATCCACTCGCACATATGCATATTCTTTTTCAATCGAATCTGCCCAGAAAAATTTGTCGAAATATCGCTTTCAAGCCCATCTCTACACTTGCCTTTATAAATCAGCTCCCGTTTGGAGACTCGACAGTCATTGTTGGTGCCCTGAAAGATCTTGATAAAATACGTTCCATTACGACGCTGCTTAAATTTGATCTTGGATAACGTTCCTCCACGCGGAACAATAGATTTATTGA
>QCTG01000001.1 GCA_003211235.1 Synechococcus sp. AG-673-B04 | reverse complement strand
AGCCACCAGCTCGATGATTTCGATCTCGCGAGCTGAGAGTGCGATGGTCAGAGGATCGGTTGGATCGTCTGTGGCCATGGGTAGTAACACCCCTTTGCTCAAAGTTTAGTGCTGATTTGGGCTGGCGATCCTGCATAGTTATTCGGATTCACGAGTTACGGTTTGACATCGGCGCTCCAGCGCACCATTGAGTCTGGGCAACAGATTTTCACAGCTGAAGTGATGCCTCCGAGGGGTGGGGATCCCTCCAATGCCCTCGCAATGGGCGACCTTCTCAAGCGACGTGTTCATGCTTTCAACGTCACTGATGGCAGCCGGGCGGTGATGCGCATGAGCAGCCTTGCCGTTTGTCGCCTGCTTCAGGACGCTGGCCTGGAGCCTGTGTTGCAGATGGCCTGTCGTGATCGCAACCGGATTGCTCTCCAGGCCGATCTGCTTGGTGCCCATGCTCTCGGACTCCGCAATCTGCTTTGCCTAACGGGTGATCCAGTGCGTGCCGGCGATCAGCTCGATGCCCGGCCGGTGAATGAGTTCGATTCGGTGAAGTTGCTGCAGCAGGTTGGGGCTTTAAATCGAGGCGAGGATCCGCGCGATGGCGATTTGGCGGATGGACCCACCGACTTGTTTGCTGGTTGTGCTGCTGATCCTCAGTCCCGCAGTTGGAGTGGTCTTCAACGGCGTTTGCAGCGGAAGCATGCTGCGGGGGCCCGGTTCGTGCAAACACAGATGGTGATGGATGCGGCTGCTTTGGAGCGGTTTCAGCGTGATCTGGCCGAACCGATGCAGTTGCCAGTGTTGGCAGGGGTCTTCCTGCTCAAGTCGGCTAAAAATGCCCATTTCATCAACCGAATGGTTCCTGGAGCCAGCATTCCCGATGATTTGATCGAAAGACTCGACCATGCGCCCGACCCTGCAATGGAAGGAATCGCCATTGCCGCAGAGCAGGTGAGGCGTTATCTGGGCATTGTCCAGGGAGTTCACCTGATGGCGGTCAGAGCTGAAGAACGGATTCCAAAGATTCTTGATCTGGCTGGAATCAGCTCGCTGCCTGAGTGAGATCTGTACCGAGCAGCTCCGCCATGGCCTTCTGTTGGGGCGACGGCTCCACCAGATCCTGGCGACGGGCGTCTGTGATCAACCAATCGAGGGAAGCCTCCTGCAGGTCAAAGTGGTTGCCGTCTCTGCCGACGCAGTAACGGCCGAACACCAACTTTTCCACTAACTGCACGCCAGCGCCGATGCGCGAGTAATCGAAGATGATCGAGTTATCGATTACTGCTCCTTCGCAGATGTGACAGCTAGGACCGATCATCGTCGGGCCAACAATCGTTGCCCCGTCTTCGATCTTGGTCATGCCCCCCACGTAGACGGGGCCGCTGACGTTGATGGTGTCCCAGTTGGCGGCAACATTCAGTCCAGTGAAAACCCCAGGGCGAACTTCCTTGCCGGGGATGCCGACCTGGCGAACCTCTCCCAGCAGGACGCTTCGAATGGCTTGCCAGTAGTCGGGTACCTTTCCGATATCGACCCATTCAAAGTCCATTGGGATCGCATAGAAGGGTGCTCCCAACTCGGCCAGGGTCGGGAAGAGGTCGGATCCAATGTCGAAAGATTGTCCTGAAGGGATGTGTTCGAAGATCTCCGGCTCAAAAATGTAAATACCAGTGTTAATGGTGTCGCTTAGGGCCTCTTCGATCTTGGGTTTCTCCTGGAAGCTGGAGATGCGGTCGTCGGCATCGGTCACCACGACGCCGTAGCTGCTCACCTGTTCCCTGGGGACCCTTTTGGTCACGAGACTGGCGATGGCCCCTTTCTCCCGGTGGCGACGAACCGCTTCGCTCAGATCAAGGTCGATTAAGGCATCGCCGCACAGCACGACGAAGGTGTCGTCGAAGAAATTCTGAAAGTCCTGGATCTTTTTCAACCCTCCGGCTGAACCGAGGGCATCGCCGATGAGCTCGCCGTCCTGAATGCGACCTTCAAAGCTGTAGGCGATTTCCACGCCGAAGCGCTGCCCGTCGCGGAAATAGTTTTCGATCTCTTCGGCCAGGTGTGAGACGTTCACCATCACCTCAGTGAAGCCATGCTCCTTGAGCAGCTCCAGCAGAAACTCCATCACCGGTTTCTGCAGGATGGGGATCATCGGCTTTGGGATCACATGTGTGATCGGTTGAACCCTTGTCCCTTTTCCTGCCGCCAGGATCATCGCCTTCATCGGCGTTTTTGACCTAACACGATCAGCAGGCTAATCCGAGGTTCAAGCCACCATGGATGCGCCGGCCGGCGCTGAATCTGTCACCTGAAGTGTGGAGAGAGGGAGCTGGGTCACGCTGCCGCTTGGAGGAATGCATTTCAGGCGTAGGGGTGCATGCAGCCAGCCATGCTGTTCCAGTTCGACCGCTCCCTGCGACGACAGAAACAGCAGTGCCCAGAACACGCCAACCCGGTCTGTGTCCAGGTCTAGTGGCTCACTGTTGTGCCATCGCTGCACCAGTTGCTCGAAATCCACCCAGTTCAGGGCGTCTTCCCAGCCCTTCAGAAACACCCCCAGTGCGGCGGTGGTTTCCGGCAGTTTTTCACGGTGTGCGAGTCCGGCCACCTGGGCAATTGCTTCACGATCGGTGAAGCGCTTGCGCCGCAGGCGGCGTTTAGCTTCCAGCTCATCGGATTCCAGCTGTTCGGCGATCGTCTCCAGCTGTTCGATCAGCTCCCCGAGGGTGACAGGGCGGCGCAGAGGTGGTGGTGCCACGGGCCGCCGCTGCAGATGTCGCTCTGGCCGGCGGGGGAGATCGAATCTCGGATCCAGCCAACCTTGATCTTTAAAATCTGCTTCGAGGAAGTCCTCCACCTCCTCCACTGGAGGAAGAATGCTGGCTTCGAGCACTTCTGCTTTCAATCCCACCAGCACCGAAGCCGCAAGGAACGCTTCGCTGCTGTCTGCCAGATCTCGCTCGTACCGTCCACCCTGCCCTGCCAGCACAGCCGCAACCTTTCCTGGAACTTCAATCCGCTGCCTGAGCTGATCGAGAAAGCCATCGACGACGGCAATTACGTCAACATCCCAGGGGTCGAGGTCGCCACGTTCTGCTGCATCCTGCAAAAGCCGAATCGCCAACCTGGCGCCAGAATCACTTGCTTCCGTGGTTAATCCGTTCAGCAAGGCGGCTTATGCACTGGTCCGAAGGTATCGGTCCTGTGGCGGATATGCCAGGTATGAACTGGGATCAGGTGCTCCTGTTGTCGCCTCAATCCGTCTCGGAGTCGGTGGCGATGCTCGTGGTGGCCGGGAGCAGCCCCAGTTGTGTCTCCACCGTGGAGCGATAGCGGCTTAGATCGGTCTCCAGTTCCTGGATGCGCACCTGTTGTGCTTCGAACTCACTGGCCTTGCCGAGTTGATTCACGTTGCTGAGCATCCCTGTCCAGGCCGCGAAGAACCAAGCGGCAACGGCTCCCAAACCAGCAACCAGAAGGAGAAGTCCGGCCAGGGGCAGGGTGTAGTCCAGGCCTGGCAACAGCTGCACTTTGGTGGGTGCTGTGTTCTCCAGAGTGAAGAACACGGTGATCAAACCAAAGCCAAAGATCAGTCCGAAATTGATCTGACGCATGGTGAGGTCGCGAACTCGAGGTTGAACTTAAGGAGTTCAACTGCAACCGGACCCTCCTGTTCAGCAGTTATTTACGTGCCGGGAACAGCCGGAGCCGAAACCAGGGCTGGTACCGGTGCTGCCTGGCCTCGGATCAGCGGTGCTGTGGGTTGGCTGATCCGTTCCATGGCGCCGAGATCACGCCCGACCAATGCCTCGATGGAACTGCTGTAGCTGTCGGTCATCAACCGTGGGTAGAGCCCGATACCGATGATCGGCACCAGCAAACAACTGATGATGTAAACCTCGCGTGGTTCCGCATCCACAAGGTTGGTGTGAGACACCAGCTCCTGTTTTTCCTTGCCAAAGAAAATTTCTCGCAGCATGGAGAGCAGATAGATCGGCGTCAGGATGACTCCCACGGCTGCCAGGCCACAGATCACCACCCTGAAGGGCAAGGTGTAAGCCTCATCCGTCGCTAAGCCTGCAAACACCATCAGTTCGCTCACGAATCCACTCATGCCTGGCAAAGCCAGGGATGCCAGGGCGCACACGGTCCAGAGGGCGAACATGATCCGCATTTTTTGACCAACGCCACCCATCTCATCCAGTTGAAGGGTGTGGGTGCGGTCGTAGGTGGCTCCCACCAGAAAAAACAGGCTGGCACCGATCAGTCCGTGGCTGATCATCTGAAGCATGGCTCCGCTTGTTCCCAGGGTGCTGAAGCTGCCCACCCCAATCAGCACAAACCCCATGTGACTGATAGAGCTGTAGGCAATTTTGCGTTTGAGGTTGCGTTGGGCGAAGGATGTGAGCGCCGCATAAATGATGTTCACAACCCCCAGTACGATCAACAGAGGTGCGAACTGGGCATGGGCTGCCGGCAGCAGTTCGCAGTTGAAGCGCAGTAGGGCATAGCCGCCCATCTTCAGCAGGATTCCGGCCAACAGCATGTGGACTGGAGCGGTTGCTTCGCCATGGGCATCCGGAAGCCAGGTGTGCAGAGGCACGATCGGTAATTTGACGCCGAAGGCGATCAGCAGGCCGGCATAACAGAGAAGCTGGAAACCCGGACCAAAATTCTTGGCAGCCAGCTCGGTGTATTCAAAGCTGGGCGTTCCTCCACCAAAAAAGCCCATGGCCAGCGCTGCCAGCAAAATGAATAAGGAGCTTCCTGCCGTGTAGAGGATGAATTTGGTGGCTGCGTACTGACGCTTCTTGCCGCCCCAGATGGCAAGCAGCAGATAAACCGGGATCAGCTCCAGCTCCCAGGCGAGAAAGAACAGCAGCATGTCCTGCACGGCGAAAACGGCGATTTGGCCGCCATTCATCGCCAGGAGAAGGAAGTAAAACAGCCGTGGTTTGAAGCTCACTGGCCAGGCTGCAAGGCAGGCGAGGGTTGTGATGAAACTGGTGAGCAGAATCAGAGGCATGGAGAGGCCGTCGGCCCCAACAGCCCAGGTGAGCCCGAGATTCGGGAGCCAGTTCACCCGCTCACTCAGTTGCAGGCCGCTCACGGAAGGGTCGTAACTGGTCAGGTATGCCGCCACGGTGATCAGAAACGTGATCAAAGTGACGATCAGGGCATACCAACGAATCTTCTTGCCATCCCCTGGGTCGGGAACCAACGGCACCAGCAAGGCGCCAACGATCGGCACCAGGATGGAAAGGCTGAGCCACGGAAAGGTCGCAGGGATGGGGTCGCTTGTTCCGGCGACGGCAAACTCAATCACGGTCCAGCCGTATCACCACTGGCTGGATCGTAGAAATCATGGGCGCTGTGTCATCACCTCGATAGGCGATGACACACAAGCGTTGATCGATCAGGCGATCGGACCGCCGATCACACCGAAGAGAACCACCAGGCCGATCACGCCTGCAAACACGATGAGTGCGTAGAACTGAGCCCGTCCGGTCTCCAGATATTTCAGACCCTCACCACTGCCCAAAGTGAGCAGACCAGTGAGGTTCACCACACCATCAACAACCTTTGCGTCCACCTCGAGCACCTCACGCGCAAGTTTGCGGCTGCCACGAACGAATAGTTTCTCGTTGAGCCCATCGAGATACCACTTGTTGGCCAGAAAGGCATTGATGGCAGGGAATCTGCCGGCCACCAGCTGGCCGAGGTCAAGGCGTCGAAGGGCATAGGCCAGAACAGCCAGCGTGATGCCTGCCGTAGAGATCGCCACGGATGCTCCAGCGAGGGGCAGGAACTCCCCCCAGCTGAAGTGCTCGGCCATCTCGATGGCCTCTTCCGGATTCAGCAGACCGGCGAAGCGGCTGTTCCATGGCGTGCCCAGCAGGCCAACCAGTACCGAAGGCACGGCAAGGATGGCGAGAGGGGCCGACATGGGCCAGGCCGATTCATGCACGCTGCCGCCATGGGCATCGTGTTCAGCGGGGTCTTTGCCTGCCGCTGTGAGCAGCTGGGCCTGCATTGCTGCATCGTTGCCGCGGAAATCCCCTTCAAACGTGAGGAAGTACAGGCGGAACATGTAGAAGGCCGTCATTCCAGCTGTCAGGAATCCCACCGCCCACAGCAAGGGGTAACTGTTGAAGGCTTGGCCAAGGATTTCGTCTTTGCTCCAGAACCCTGCCAGAGGGGGGATGCCACTGATGGCGATGCAGCCGATGAAGAAGGTGATCGCCGTTACCGGCATCTTTTTCCGCAGGCCTCCCATAAGGCGCATGTCCTGGGCCAGGATCGGTTCGTGACCCACCACCTCTTCCATGGCGTGGATCACTGAGCCGGACCCGAGGAAGAGCATCGCCTTGAAAAAGGCATGCGTCACAAGGTGGAAAATGCCGGCAACCGGAGCGCCACAGCCCATCGCAAGCATCATGTAGCCCAGCTGGGACACCGTGCTGTATGCCAGTCCTTTCTTGAGGTCCATCTGGGTGAGAGCGATCGACGCACCCAGGAAGCAGGTGATCGTGCCGACGACAGCAATCACGGTTTGCACAACCGGAAACTGGGAATAGAGAGGATCAAGCCTTGCCACAAGGAACACTCCGGCCGCAACCATGGTTGCGGCGTGGATGAGTGCGGAAATAGGCGTCGGCCCCTCCATGGCGTCCGGTAACCAGACATGCAGAGGGAACTGGGCGGATTTGGCCATGGGCCCCATGAACACCAGCAGGCACAGCAGCAGAGCCGCCCATGGGGCAACGCTGCCATTGCTCAATCCCAGCTGAAGCCCATCAGCGATTCCTTGGAAATCGAAACTTCCCGTGGCCCAAAACAAGCCAAGTATTCCGAGCAGAAGGCCGAAGTCTCCAACCCTGTTCACCACAAATGCTTTTTGCGCTGCATGAGCAGCACCGTCGCGGTCGTACCAGAAGCCAACGAGGAGGTACGAGCACATGCCCACCAGCTCCCAGAACACGTAAATCTCCAGAAGGTTGGGACTGATGATTAGCCCCAGCATTGAGCTGCTGAAGAGTGCCAGATAAGTGAAAAAGCGCACGTAGCCCTTGTCGTGGGCCATATAACCGTGCGAGTAGACCATCACCAGTACGGCGACAGTGGTCACCAGCGACAGCATCACGGCTGCCAGCGGATCCACCACGTAGCCCATGGGAAGGCTGAAACTTCCGGCGCTGGCCCAAATGAACAGATGCTCAACCGGTGGTGACCCCGCCAGCTGGCTTGCCAGAATTGCGTAGCTCAGAACAGCTGCTGCACCCACGCAACTGATCAACAGCAGAGCAACCGGCTTACGCAGACGGTTGATCGTTCGGTTGAAGCTGATCAGCCCCAAGCCGGTGATCACTGCGCCTAACAAAGGCAAAACCGGAATCAACCAGGCGAGTTCCGCGGCCGAAGGCATCCGTATTCATCAGATGTTCGGAGTGTAAGCAGCTCAGCCCAGGAGTCCTTCGAGTGCGGAATTGCGCATGGCCTGCGCGGCCATGGGGATATACCTGTGCGCCCACCAGAACACTCCCACGGTGATGCAGATGCCGAGCTGTGCAGGGCGCAGGAATTCGCGCCAGTCCAGTTTTTGTCGGCCATCGATCACAGCCAGAAACGGAACGATCGATGTGTTTGCTTTGAGATCTTCAAAGGCAGCCCCGAAGCGGACGCGAAGCCTGCGGTCGCCGTGCCAGACCGCGAAGAGATGGTGGCCGATCAGGCCGATGCAGGTGACCACCATGAAGCTGCTGCCGATCCAGACAGCGTGGGTGAAGCACCAGAGGATCTGACCCACCGCCTGCGGGTGTCGTGAGATCCGGATGATCCCCGTGGCGTACAGACGAACCTGGGGCTTCAGCACCGCTGGAATCTCCAGCAGGTTGTAAGTGGCCGGATAGAGGAACAGAAAGCTGACGGCGGTTCCAATCCACATCAGTGGAATCACCCCCGGCACCCCCTGCAGATTCCAGAGGCGCAATCCGTCGTAACGGTGGGCGAGAAACCAGCCGATCACTACCACTGCAGAAGGGATACTGGCGGAAGCGAACACAACCCGCCAAGCCCGGGCTCCGATCACTTCTTCAGCCCGGCTGCGCAATGCAGCGCCACCGCTGTGGACCACGGCGAACAGCACCAGCAGCACCAGCATCACCAGACTGCTGTGGTGGGTTGCGACCATCAACGGGTTGTGACAAGGCCGTGATTCTGGCGCTTGGTCTCTGCAGATCTAGATTTTGAGGCCTACGCCGGAAACGCTGCGGTGGCTGATCTGCCGTTCACCCTTGATCAGCTCCGGATTCTGCGAGCGATTGTCAGCGAGGGGAGCTTCAAGAAAGCGGCCGACAGCCTGTACGTGACCCAGCCTGCAGTCAGCCTGCAGATTCAGAACCTCGAGAAGCAGTTGGAGGTGTCTCTGTTTGATCGGGGAGGGCGCAAGGCTCAGCTGACTGAGGCGGGTCACCTGTTGCTCAGCTACTGCGACAGGATCCTTAGCCAGTGCCATGAAGCATGTCGGGCTCTGGATGACCTCCACAACCTCAAGGGAGGATCTCTGATCGTGGGAGCCAGCCAGACCACGGGCACCTATTTGATGCCTCGGATGATTGGGCTTTTTCGTCAGAAATATCCGGATGTTGCTGTACAGCTCCAGGTCCACAGCACCCGCCGCACCGGCTGGAGCGTTGCCAATGGGCAGATCGATCTGGCGATCATCGGGGGTGAACTGCCCCTGGAGCTGAAGGAACTCCTGCAGGTGGTGCCTTACGCGAGCGATGAACTGGCTCTGGTGCTGCCGGTGAAGCATCCTCTGGCTCGTCTGCCCGAGCTCACCAAGGAGGACCTTTACAGGCTGGGTTTCGTCTGCCTAGACACCCAATCCACCACCCGAAAGATGGTGGACCAATTGCTGGCCCGGTCCGGTCTCGATGTGCATCGGTTACGCATTGAGATGGAGCTCAATTCCCTGGAGGCGATCAAAAAATGCCGTGCAGGCTGGTTTGGGCGCTGCGTTTGTCCCGGTGGTGTCAATCGAGCGGGAACTGGCGGCCGGCACCATTCATCGACCGCCAGTTGTGGATCTGCAAGTGCGGCGTCAACTCAAGCTGATCACTCACCCAGCGCGATATTCCTCGAGGGCTTCAGCGGCGTTCCGGCTTGATGTGCTGCCGGTTTTCGCGAGTCCCGACAGCCCCCTGCGTCAGAACCAATCAGCTGGGGATCAGAACTGATCCGCTTCGGTGTTGCCGATGGATTCTTCAGCACCGGCAACGCCACGGGTCAGGAAGCGATTTTGGCTGATGTCGGTCTGGTAAACGCAGCGCACGATTGGTTTGTCGCGGACGGATCCGATGTAGGCGAAGGTGTTCATGCGTTGTTTGCATTCCCGCTCCTGTTCAGCGGTGATGGCACCTTCTTTGCGCAACACAGACCAGTTTTCCCTTCGAATGACGCAACCAGGCTGCAGCGTGGGTTGGGTGACGAAGCTGCTTGAGGGATTGAGGGTCGTGTACATCTCAATGTCCATCACAAAGGCACTAGCTCCCCACTGGCGACAGAATTCAGGGTCTGGAACGGCCATGTCCAGCTGCTGGGAGCTGGCGATGTTGCCCTGATCGCCCTGCGTCGTGCTGGTGACGGCGCTGCCGATGCCAATGCCCACGACAAGCACTCCAGCGAGGACCGCCACGGTGAGGGTGCTGAATTTGAACCCCTCCTGCTGACTCGGCTGGGATGGGGGATAGCCGCGTCCGTAATCCCGATCTGAGCCTCCGCGTCGGTCGTAGCGGCTGTCGCGGGGGTCACCGCGCCGTGCATCGCCTCGACGGGGATCTTGGTCGTAGCGGGGTGGAGTCACAGCAGTTCAGGAGTTCGGGGAAGACCCATCGAGAAGTTCTGAACACGCCCGTCGGGGTTGTAGCTCAGCTCCCCGGCTTGGAGCAGCTGACGGATGAAACCCTCCAGATCCGTGCCGATTCGGCGCAGGGTGTAATCGCTTAGTTCACCGGTCCCGGCTGCCTCAACAAGGTTTTTGAACTGCTGCTGCACCTTGCTGACGGTGGCGTCGCTCCAGAGGAACTCGTTATCTGGATCCAGATCAAGAGTCAGCTGGTCATCCGATGCCACCAGATCCTCGTTTACCACCCGGGCTGTGAACAGGCGTACATGGCGTGTTGTGCACTTCAGCAGGGTCTCGGCCATGTCACACGGGAAGGTGTGCAAGGACTTTAAGAAGCAGAAGGGGAACCAGCTCTTTTAAGGTTGGTTTCAGTCTTGAGCCAGCCGCATGCGGGTTGCTATCGCCGGAGCCGGTCTTGCAGGTTTGTCCTGCGCCAAATATCTCGTCGATGCTGGCCATACGCCAGTGGTGGTGGAGGCTCGCGATGTGCTCGGTGGCAAGGTTGCAGCCTGGAAAGATGAGGACGGTGACTGGTATGAGACCGGGCTCCACATCTTTTTCGGGGCCTACCCGAACATGCTTCAGATTTTCAAAGAGTTGAAAATCGAAGACCGGCTGCAGTGGAAGAGCCACTCGATGATCTTCAATCAGCAGGAGGAACCAGGCACTTACAGCCGCTTTGATTTCCCTGATCTGCCAGCCCCTGTGAATGGTGTGGCAGCGATCCTGGGAAACAACGACATGCTGAGCTGGCCTGAGAAAATCAGCTTCGGCCTGGGTCTTGTGCCTGCGATGCTCCGGGGTCAGGGGTATGTCGAAGAGTGCGACAAGTATTCCTGGAGCGAGTGGCTGCGGGTCCACAACATTCCCGAACGGGTGAACGATGAAGTGTTCTTAGCGATGAGCAAGGCGCTGAATTTCATCGATCCCGATGAAATCTCCGCCACGGTTGTGCTTACAGCGCTCAATCGTTTCCTGCAGGAGAAGAATGGCTCCAAGATGGCTTTCCTCGATGGAGCACCGCCGGAGAGGCTCTGCCAGCCGATGGTGGAGCACATCGAATCGCTTGGCGGTGAAGTTCATCTCGATTGCCCGCTGCGTGAAATCAAGCTCAATGACGATGGCTCTGTGGCTGCCTTCCACATCGGTGGCATCAAGGGCAAGGAGAGCTTCGATCTCACCGCTGATGCCTACGTGAGTGCTTTACCGGTGGACCCCTTCAAGTTGCTGCTACCGGAGCCCTGGAAGCAGATGGACGTTTTCAGCAAGCTGGATGGCCTCCGCGGTGTTCCTGTGATCAACCTGCATCTCTGGTTTGATCGCAAACTCACGGATATCGACCATCTGTTGTTCAGTCGATCGCCACTGCTCAGCGTCTACGCCGACATGAGCATCACCTGCAAGGAGTACGAAGACCCTGACAAGTCGATGCTGGAGCTCGTGTTTGCTCCTGCCAAAAACTGGATCGGACGTTCAGATGAAGAGATCATCGAAGCCACGATGGGTGAACTCAACAAGTTGTTCCCCACTCACTTCGGTGGAGACAATCCAGCCACGCTTCGTAAATTCAAGGTGGTGAAGACGCCTCTTTCTGTTTACAAGACCACCCCTGGTTGTCAGAAACTGCGCCCGGATCAGACCACTCCGATCAAGAACTTTTTCTTGGCAGGCGATTACACCATGCAGCGCTATCTGGCTTCGATGGAGGGTGCTGTGCTCAGCGGCAAGTTGTGCGCTGGCGCAGTGGACCGCAAGTTCGGCGAGCTGGCATCATCAACCACTGCAAGTGAGCCGGTAACGGCTTAAATCATGCCCCTCGTCTCCCAGGATCTCGACGCAGCCTTTGAGGCTTGCCGTCGGGAGACCGCCGAGTGGGCCAAGACCTTTTACATCGGTACGTTGCTTCTCCCTCCAGAGAAGCGACGTGCCATTTGGGCGATTTACGTCTGGTGTCGTCGCACCGATGAGCTGATGGACAGTCCGGAGGCCCAGGCCCGTCCCGTCCATGAACTGGCTGATCGCTTGGATCACTGGGAACAGAAGACCCGTGCTCTCTTTCAAGGTCGTATTGATGACGACCTCGATGCGGTGATGGTGGACACTCTGGAGCGTTTCCCGCAGGGAATTCAGCCATACCTGGACATGATCGAGGGTCAGCGCATGGACCTCACCTGGACCCGATACCCACAGTTTCAAGATCTCAAGCTCTATTGCTATCGCGTGGCTGGGACAGTCGGCTTGATGACCCAGGGCGTGATGGGCGTTGATCAGGCCTACACGACTGCTCCTTGGAGTCATCAACCGGATACATCAGATGCTGCGGTTGCTCTGGGGATTGCCAACCAGCTCACCAACATCCTTCGTGATGTCGGTGAAGATCGCGGCCGTGGGCGGATTTATCTGCCCCAGGAGGATCTGAAGCGCTTTGGCTATTCCGAGGATGATCTGATGTCAGGGAAGCTGAATCAGGCCTGGCGTGAGCTGATGGCTTTTCAGCTGGAGAGGGCCCGCGACTGGTTTGCCCGCTCTGAAGCTGGGGTGAGGTGGCTTTCCAAGGATGCTCGTTGGCCGGTTTGGACGTCACTGCGTTTGTATCGCGGCATCCTTGATGCCATTGAACGCATTGATTACGACGTGTTCAACAATCGCGCCTATGTGGGCAAATTCAGCAAGCTTCTCGATCTTCCCCGCTCATTTCTCTTGGCTCAGGCTCGCTGAAGCGCGTTCAGTCGGGAAGGTCCAAAACCTATAAAAAAACCCCTCAGATGTCTGAAAGGGGTTGATTGAAGTTGTTTTTTGAAAAAGGAATTCAGACCGCTGTCTTCTGATTGCCCAGTAGGTCTTTCAGTTTTGACAGCTCACCAGCCCAGCGTGGGTCGGGTGCTCCCTCACTTTTCGCATCGCTGTGCACGACTTTGTTCACCGCCTTACGGGCCGCTTGGGGTTGGCCATTGGCATTTGATCCAGCCCGACGATTCCCGCCACTTTCACGACGCTCGGAGCGCTCAACGCGAAGGTTGCTGCCGCAGAAATCCTTGCCGTTGATCTGCTCGATCAGGGCATCAGCAACTTTTTCATCGTCGACATTCGCAAAACCGAATCCACGGCTTGCTCCGGTTTCACGGTCCAGGACAGCCTTGAAGCGAATTCCTTCCCCGATGGACTTGAGCAGAGCAGCCAGCTCCTGTTCATCGAAGGTTTGCGGCAGGTTGCCGATGTACAAGCGAATGCTCATGAAGGAAGGGAAATGCGATTCGTCGGTGTCGGACCGTCATCGTTGACACACCAGCAAAGTTAATCACAGAGCCCCTCTCGTTTGGGCCCACCATCGTTTTGCTTCTCGGAGAGCCTGGTCTTGCCCCTTGATGCGCCCAAAGGCGGCATCCTTGCGGAGATGGGCCAGGAGATCGCCGATCAAGGGGCCAGCTGGCATCTCCAGGACCTGCATCAACGTGCTGCCGCTCAGGGGAAAGCGGGGATGAAACAGTGGGTCTTCAGAGTCCCGCCATCGTTTCAGCCAGGTGTCCTGAACCGGTCGATTCAGATGAAGAATCAGTGCCGGTAGATCCGCTTCCAGATCAAGGTGCAGCTGAAGGCGATCGTCTTCCGCCAGCTGCTCCAGCTTTGAACCCGCGGTCTGAAGCCAGTACCGGAGGCGTCGGCAACGCTGCTGGAGCGCACGGCTTGCGCGCAGTTGTGCGAGGCCTTCATCACTGATCAGGCCGCTCAGACGGGCTAGGGGAAACGCCTCCTGTCGTTCGGCAGAGGTGAATAACGCGGCATCATTTGCGGATGGGATGGTCTGATGGGCGGCCCAGGGACTGATCAGATCCAGTTGGGTCAGGTGCCGCAGAGCCACATCCGCATGAGGACCGGCGACCAGCTTCTCAATTTCCGCCAGGATTCGTTCCGGTGCGGCCTCCTTGAGCCGATGCCGGAGATTGCGGATCCAGTGGGCTGTTGTGGCATCCAGGGTCAGAGGGATCTGCGCCAGCAGTCGCAGGCCCCGTAACAGCCGCAGCGGATCAGCTTTGAGGTTTTCTTCCCTCACAGCCCTCAGACGCCCTTCAACGAGGTCCTCAAGCCCACCGGTGGGATCCACGAGGAGACGACTCGTCTTGAGCGGCAACGCAATGGCATTCAGCCGATAGTCCCTGCGCCAGAGATCGTCCTCTAGGTCGTTTCCTTCCTGTCGGGCGATGTCGATGGTCCAGCCCCGCAGCACTAGTCTGGCGATGTCACGCTTCTCATCCAGCACAACGAAGCTGCCACCCAGTTCACGGTGCAGCCGCTGCGTCAAGCCAAGGGCGTCGGAGCTCACCACCAGATCGAGGTCCTGTTGTGCCGGCAGGCGATGGAGCAGGGCATCCCTCACCGCACCGCCCACCAAAGCCGTTTCCGCAGGCAGGAGGATCAATGGCACGGGCCATTGATCGACGGCCAAACGCTGCCAGACCTGCTCAGATTGGCTTTGGCGATTCAGAATGTCATCCGATGCGGCGGAGGAGGACATGTGTATCTGCGTGGACTGCCGCTGGGTCGACCGATGCCAGGCCTATCACGCTGTGGAACGTCAGCATGGTGCCCCTCACTTAACAGAGCATCCTGATCTGACACCTCGTGAGCCGCGCATTCACATCTCGGTTCTCGATCTCCCTGGTGGCTCCATAGGTGTGGAGTGGGATGTGCGGGCATGCAGCAGTTTCGATGCCGAGCCAGGACGCTGGAGCCGACTGCGCCCCGGGGAGGCAGTGCCGCAATGACGCAACTGAACCGTTGTGAGTGATGCCACCTCATCGCAGCTGCTGCTGGCCCTGCACAGCTGCACCGATCGTTTCGGGGTCGCCGTGCAGGAATCTGTGGGTGCTCCCCGTGTTGCTGTGTTTGACGACGGCCGCAGCTTGTCCAACAGCCTGATTGAGCGGGTGGATTCCCTGCTGCCCCGGAGCCGTTGGTCAAAGATTCAGGGGCTTGCTGTTGCAACGGGCCCAGGAGGCTTCACCGGAACACGATTGAGCGTGGTCATGGCTCGCACCCTGGCCCAGCAATTGGGCTGCCCCTTGCTCGGCGTGAGCGCATTCGCTCTGATGGCTCAGCGCCTGCAGTGCAGTCATCAGCCGTTCTGGATCACCCAGGTTCTGCCACGCCGCGGTGTGGTTGCTGGCCAGTACAGCATTGCTGGAGATACGGTGACGGAGATCGAAGTCCCCCATTTGCTTGAGGACGGTCGAGTTGTCACTCCAGCTCGCTCCGCGGAGCTGGATGTGGAGGCTGATGTCGCTTGTCTGCTGACTCAGCTGCAGCTGAGTCAGGAGCGGCGCGATCATCTCCCTTGGCAGGGTGTTCTGCCCATTTATCCCACCTCGCCAGTGGGTCCTGTCTAATGGCGGGTCTGCGGGCCGGAATTTTGCTGAGTGCCGGCCTGGCGGTATGGATTTTCGGCACAGGCCCTTTCGCGCCCTATCGCAGTGCTCTGTTTGATCGCAGTGCCCCTCAGCTCGTACTCGTGCTGGGTGGTGACGTGGATCGTGAGCGCGTTGGAGCTCGCCTGGCCCGCGAGCTGGAGCTGCCTCTGCTGGTGAGTGGTGGCAGCAATCCGGAATATGCAACCTGGTTAATCCAGGACGAGGGGTTGGAAGTCGAGCGGGTTGAACTCGATTACCGCGCCCAGGACACTCTTGGGAATTTCACCTCCCTGGTGGATCAACTTCAGGATCGGCAGGTGAAGCATCTGCTGCTGGTGACCAGTGCCGATCATCTGGCTCGATCGATGGCCGTGGGTCAAGTGGTGGCAGGAAGCCGCGGGATTCACCTCACGGGTGTTCCCGTGGCCTGTGAGCCTCGCTGTGTCTCGGAGAGCTCCTTGAAGACGTGGCGGGACTGGATCCGAGCTGTGGCATGGGTGGCCACGGGACGAGACCTCAGGAACGTGGCGGTTCCAGTTCCAACAGGTCGTTGATCCGCTCTTTCAGCAGCGCTGTGGTGACATCCAGGTCGGGGCGACGACGGCTCGCTGGTGGTGGAATCGGAGCGCCGACCCGCAGCTGCAGTGGCACCACACGGGGCCAGATCCGACCGCTGCCCAGCGCGCGGTGGCTGTTGAAGATCGCCACAGGCAGCAGCGGAGCACCGCTGCGAGCCGCCAGTAGTGCTGCTCCTGGCAGAGGATTGTTCACGCGACCGTTGGCTTGCCGGGTGCCATCGAGGAACACCCCAGTGGCCCATCCTTCTTCCAGTTTGGCGGTGGCTGTCCGGATCGCTTCGCGATCACTGGCTCCGCGGCGCACTGGATAAGCTCCACATGCTCGGATCACAGCGCCCAACAGTGGGATCGCAAACAATTCAGCCTTGGCCATGAAGGCGACCGGACGGCCAAGGGCATGGCCCAGCAAGGGTGGGTCTAGGTGGGATCCATGGTTTGAAGCCACCACCAAGGGCCCTTCCATCGGCACATGCTCCAGGCCCTGGGTGCTGCCGCGGAACAGGAATCGGAACAAGGGAAACACGAGCAGACCGCTCACCAGCCGATAGGTCAGGCTTGGTTTCGGTGTGCGAACAATCGGTACGTCGCTCACTGGCCAAGATCTGCAGCGCCAGCAATTTGCGCGGTGGTCACCCCGTCCATGCTGCGCTTGGCTAAACCGCTCAGCACGTTGCCGGGGCCGATTTCAACCAAGGTGTCGACCCCATCGGCTGACATGGCCGCCATCGTTTCCCGCCAGCGCACACCGGTGGTCATCTGCTGCTTCAGCCTCTCTTTCAGCGCTCCACCGTTGCTGGTTGTGATGGGATCGCTGTTGCTGAGAACCGGGATGCGGGCATCACGGAAGCCGACGCCATCGAGGGTGGCGGCGAAATGATCTGCGGCCTCAGCCATGAAGGGTGAATGGAACGCTCCTGAGACAGCCAGCGGAATTGCCCGTTTGCATTTGAGCTGTTCACTCACCTGGCCCACGGCCTCCGGTCGCCCGGAGATCACGACCTGAGCCTCGCTGTTGTCGTTGGCGATGCTCACACCATCGATGCTGTTCACCAGCTCGTTCAGTTGATCCCGATCAAAGCCAATCACGGCTGTCATCGCGCCGCCCCCGGCAGCAGCCATCAGTTCAGACCGGGTTTTCATCAGGGTCAGTCCCGTTTCCAGGTCAAACACTCCGGCGGCGTAGAGCGCCACCAATTCACCGAGGCTATGACCGGCCATCATGGATGCCTCCCGACCCTGCTTGATCAGGTTGTCGACCAGCAGGGACTCCACGATGAAGAGTGCTGGTTGGGTATTGCGGGTGTCGTTGAGCTCATCCGGACCCGTGCCGCCGCCGCTTTCCCCGCGGCAGATCGCCAGAAGATCTCGCCCCAGCAGGTCGGATGCCAGTGAGAAGCGCTCATTGGCGCCGCTGATGCTCAGCAATTGGTCTGCCATGCCGACCTTTTGTGAACCTTGACCAGGGAAGACCCAGGCGATCGACATGTCTGTTTTGCTCTATCCCAGCCGGAGATTACGCGGGGCCGCTCCAGCGCAGTAGAGCTGCCCCCCAGCTGAGGCCTGCGCCAAAGCCACTGCTTGCGATTTGATGGCCTGGCTTGATGCGCCCGTCGCGCACCGCTTCATCCAGCATCAGGGGGATGGTGGCGGCCGAGGTGTTGCCGTAATGACTGAGGTTGCTGAGCACCTTGCTGTTGGGGATGTCAAAACGATCCGCAACAGCATCAAGGATGCGTTGATTGGCCTGATGCAGCAGCAACCAGTCGAGGCTGTCGGCAGTTGTATGGGTTTCTTCGAGCAGTTTCGCCAGGATCGCTGGAACTTCCCTGACGGCGAATTTGTACACCTCCTGGCCATTCATCTGGATCGGTTGAAATCCACCGCGCTGATGGCTGGCTTCTGCAATCAGTGGGTCGTGGTCGCTGATCTGAGGCAACTGCAGCACTTCGCCGCGACTGCCATCTGAGCGCAACAGGAAACCCTGCAGATCATCTTGACCGTCGTCAGACGCTTCCAAAACCACGGCTGCGGCTGCGTCACCGAACAACACGCAGGATCGCCGGTCATCCCAGTCCACCCATCGGCTGAGCTGATCCGCTCCCACAACCAGAACCCGCTTCATGGCTCCGGTTCGCAGGTACTGACTGGCCGTCACCAGCGCGAACAGGAAGCCGCTGCAGGCGGCGGTGAGGTCAAAGGCAACGGCATTCCCGGCACCGATGCGAGCCTGCAGCCGTGGGGCTGAGCCGAACAGATCTTCTGGCGTGGAGGTGGCCAGCAGGATCAGATTAAGGCTCTCGGCATCCCAGCCAGCCATGGCCAGCGCGCGTTCGGACGCCTGGCCGCAAAGTTCGCCTAACGATTCCTTCTCACCGACCACATGCCTCGCTCCAATGCCGGTGCGGCTGCGAATCCATTCATCGCTGGTCTCGACCCGCTGTCCCAGTTCTTGATTGCTGATGGAGCGGGATGGAGTGGCGCTACCGCATCCCCGCAGCACCATGCCAGCGGTCCTGGGGAGCTGCTCGGCCAAAGCGGTGGGTCATGTAGTGGCGTCAGTCAATCACAACCGCTTTGAAGAGCGGCCAGATCCTCCATAACGCCGTGGCTGGCAGCTGAGTGGGCGATACGCAAGGCACTCACCACAGACAGGGCTTTGCTGCTGCCGTGACCGATCACAGCAACGCCGTTCACGCCCAGCAGCAAGGCTCCGCCGTGCTCAGCGTGATCGAGTCGTTTCTTGATCCTGCGCAGGTTGCTGCGTAAAAAAGCTGATCCAACCTTGCCGCGACGGCCCCGGGGCAATTCTGCGCGTAGAACGCCCAGCAGCACGCTGCCCACGGATTCGAGAAATTTCAGCAAGACGTTTCCGGTGAAGCCATCACAGACGACCACATCGAATTCACCGGAGAGAACATCGCGACCCTCACAGTTTCCAGCGAAATGCAAACGCTGCTCATTCCGCAGTAGTTCATGCGTCTTGATCGAAAGGTCGTTTCCTTTGCACTCCTCTTCACCGATGTTGAGCAACCCAACCCGTGGGCGCTCAACCTGAAGCACGTCACGGCTGTAAATGTTGCCCAGCAGAGCGAACTGGTGCAGGTAGGTCGCCTTGCAATCCATGTTGGCGCCCACATCCAGCACGAGCACAGGCTGGCTTGGGTCTTTGGTTGGGAACAAAGCGCCGATGGCAGGGCGGTCGATTCCCTTCAAGCGACCCAGTCGAAAAATGGCGGATGCCATCACGGCCCCGGAATTGCCAGCTGAATAAACCGCCAGCGCTTCTCCTCGCTTCACCAGGTCCATCGCCAGGTTGATGCTGGCGTCACGCTTGCGACGAACGGCGGTGGCTTCGTCATCCATCCCGATCGAGGGACCGCTCCCCACCAGATCGAGATGACCTGCGGACTGGGCTGCTTCAAGCCTGTCTCGCAGATCAAGTTGATCTGCTGCTGCGAGCACGCGCTCCCGCTCTCCCACGAAGCGCACCTTCAGCGGCAGCCGATCAATGGCCTGCAGACATCCATCCAGGATCGGCCCTGGTGCGTGGTCGCCACCCATTCCGTCCACAGCCATCCAGAGCCGGTCGGCATCGTTAATTTCGCTCTGCTCATCTCCGCCTTGGAGACGACGCAGTGGATCAAACACCAGTGGTTGCAAAACCTGGCTGGCAACACTCCCGGCACCGGTCACAACGGTTTCCGCAACGCTCGTGGCTGCGCTGGCCGAGGTTGTGGCGCTGTCCACAAGACTTGTTACAGAGGCGTTGCGCCGATACCAAATCACCAGACGACGGATCGCCCGGGGTCGGTTGCTTTTGCTCCTGGACTCAGGGGTCCGGGCGGAATCAGGGTCCTTCGGAAGCAACGGAGTCGACGATGCGCTGGAACAAGTAGCCGGTGCCGCGAGCCGTGAGGATCAGCTCCGGATTGGCCGGATCATCCTCCAGTTTGGATCGAAGCCTGGAAATGTGGACATCAACGACACGTGTGTCGACATGACGCTCTGGGGTGTAGCCCCACACCTCTTTGAGTATCTCGCCGCGGTTGAACGGTTCTCCCGAACGGCTGACCAGCAGCTCCAGCAAGCTGAATTCCATGCCGGTGAGCCGGATGCGTTCGTCACTTCGAAACACCTGGCGTTTGTTGGTGTCGATGCGTAAGTCGGCGACCTGGATCAAACCGGAATTCGGTATGCCGGCCACTGGGTCTTTTTCAACCCGGCGCAACACGCAGCGGATGCGAGCCTCAAGTTCCTTAGGGCTGAAGGGTTTCACCACATAGTCATCAGCTCCCAGTTCGAGGCCGGTGATCCGGTCGGCGACATCCCCGAGTGCTGTGAGCATCACGATCGGCACATCCGATTCCTTGCGCAGCTCCTGGCAGACCCCGTAGCCGTCAAGCTTCGGCATCATCACGTCCAGAACCACCAGATCGGGGGAACAGTTGGGAAACAGCTCCAGCGCCTCTGTGCCGTCGCAGGCCGTTACGACGTTGTAGCCAATCATCGACAGACGGGTTTCCAGAATCCGCCTGATTGAGGCCTCGTCATCGACCACGAGAATCGTTTCCTTGGTTGAAGCCGTGGCCGTCATACGCCGAGGCACTAATACCTGGGGTCACAAATAAGTGGCCACGCCCCCGCTCTGTTCATCCAACAGCAACTTTCTTCACAGTTCGCAGTGCCTAAAACCGCCGCTGTCTTCGTTTGTCAAAGCTGTGGGGCCAAGGCTCGGCAGTTTTTTGGTCGCTGTCCGGAATGTGGAAGCTGGAATTCTCTGGTTGAGCAGTTACAGCCCGTCACGGACGGGCGCCGCCGCCGCGAAACCCCAGATCACTCTCAGGCGCAGGCTGCTCGCCGATCAACGGCGATGGCCTCCTTGGATGACAAGCCCCTCCAGCGGTTGGAAACCGGCTCCGGTGAATTCGATCGGGTGCTCGGCGGAGGTCTTGTGCCTGGGTCCCTTGTTCTGGTGGGGGGCGATCCGGGGATTGGAAAGAGCACCCTGCTTCTCCAGAGTGCGTCGGCGATGGCCCGCCACAGCTCTGTGCTGTACGTCAGTGCTGAGGAATCAGCTCAGCAGGTAAAGCTCCGCTGGCAACGGCTTTCGGGAGCGGGAGCCTCCGATCTGCAGCTGCTGGCTGAAACCGATCTGGAGCTCGTTCTTGAAGAACTGGAGGCGCTGCGGCCTGCTGTGGCGATCATCGACAGCATCCAGGCTCTGCACGATGCCAATCTCACCAGTGCTCCCGGATCGGTCGGCCAGGTGCGGGAGTGCGCTGCGGCGCTGCAGCGGCTTGCCAAGCGCCAGACCACGGCCCTGATGCTGGTGGGCCATGTCACCAAAGAGGGAATGTTGGCCGGCCCGAAGGTGCTGGAGCACCTGGTGGATGCCGTGCTCACCTTTGAAGGCGATCGTTTCGCCAGCCATCGGCTGCTGAGGGCAGTGAAAAATCGCTTCGGCGCCACCCATGAGCTTGGGTTGTTCGAAATGCAGGCCCAGGGTCTGGCCGAAGTGGGAAATCCCAGTGAGCTGTTCCTCAGCGATGCCAGGGCCTCTGGGGTTGCCACGATCGTGGCCTGTGAAGGCACCCGCTCTCTGGTGGTGGATCTTCAGGCGCTTGTGAACGTCACCAGTTATGCGAGCCCTCGCCGCACCGCCACAGGCATTGGTACCAATCGCCTGCATCAGATTCTGGCCGTGCTGGAAAAGCACATGGGATTGCCGTTGTCGCGCTTCGACTGCTATCTCGCCGTGGCCGGTGGACTTGATGTGGAGGAACCGGCGGCGGATCTTGGAGTTGCTGCAGCCGTGGTGGCCAGCTTCCGGGATTTAACTCTCCCCGCAGGAACCGTCCTGATCGGCGAACTTGGTCTGGGTGGGCAGCTTCGGCCTGTGGGGCAACTGGAGCTGCGCCTCCAGGAAGCCGCGCGCCTTGGCTTCCGGCGTGCAGTGGTGCCCCGCGGCAGCGGCCTGGGGGCTCTGGCTTCGGGCTTGGATCTGGCGCTGCTGGAGGCCGACAGCGTCACCGAGGCGCTGGTGCTGGCCCTGGGTGACGCTGTGAATGTTCAAAAGTAGACGTCCACGTTGCTGCGACCCGTGGATTTGAGCCAGTTTTCGATGTCCAGGTAACCGCCTGGATTGAGGCGTACGGCTTGTGTCCAGGATTCGGCCGCCTGATCAAACCATCGATCAGCATCATCCTGACGGCCTTCCTCCTCAGCAATCCGTCCCCATTTCTCAAAAATCAGGCCCATGTTCTTCAGGCAGGAGGGCTGTTTCGGGTTTTCATCGAGGGCCTGGCGGTAGGTCTCTATCGCCCGCTGCTCCTCTCCATTGGACATGTAGATGATCGCCATGTTTTTGAGAGTTTCACTGCGATCTGTGTGGTTCTCCTCGAGCTTCAGAGCCTCCTCGTAGTTCTCCAGAGCTTCGGCGTAATCGCCGTCGTTCTGGGCTGAGAGTCCGTCTCGGTAATACACATAGGCCTCTTTCGAGCGCGCATTGATCGGAAGCAGCTTGACGATGAGGTCCGCCATCACCGTGAAGCTCTTGTCGATGAAGTTGTCGTTGCGGTTGCTGCGGGGCACGGCGCTACGGCGGAAGAACACCATCCTGACGGGATTGGAGCCCGACCTAGCCTGGCCGTAACGATCCATCGCCAGTGACTCAAGCGGTTCAGACCGTTGTCCTCGATGTTGAGGGCATGAAATGCGGTGGTTGTGTGCGTGCCGTGGAGCGGACGCTGCTGGAACAGCCGGGTGTGCAGCGCGTTGATGTGAACCTGGTCAGCCGAGCTGCCTGGCTTGATCTGGAGAACGACGCAGGCAGCGTCGAGGCGGTTCTCAGTGCTTTGACGGATCGGGGCTTCCCGGCCCGTGAGCGACAGCTGGAGGATGCTGCAGGTGCCGCCCGTCACCCCGGGATTTCAGGGCTGACCTGGTGGCAGCAGTGGCGACAGCTGATGGTGGCGTTGCTGTTGCTGTTGCTTTCAGTGCTGGGCCATGTGAGTGAGGCGGGTCATCTCGCTCTGCCCATCATCGGCAGCCTTCCGTTTCACGCCGTGTTGGCCACGGTGGCTCTCCTGGGGCCTGGTCGACCGATCCTCAGTGGCGGTTTGGCCGCGGCTCGTGCCGGTGCTCCAAGCATGGACACCCTTGTGGGATTGGGTGTTGGCAGTGCTTATACCGCCAGCATCGTGGCCCTGATCTGGCCCCAGGTTGGTTGGCCTTGTTTCTTCAATGAGCCTGTGATGCTGCTGGGTTTTGTCCTGCTGGGACGATTCCTTGAAGAGCGAGCCCGTTTCCGCACCGGTCTTGCTCTGCAGCAACTGGCGCAGTTGCAACCCGAAACGGCCCGACTGGTGTTGGCGGATGGAGCCATCAGGGAGGTGCGTGTCGGGGCTCTTCGACCGGGTGAGCGACTTCAGCTCCTCCCAGGCGATCGGGTGCCGGTGGATGGCCTTGTGCTGGAGGGGCAATCTGCGGTGGATGTATCGAGCCTCACCGGTGAACCGATGCCTTTACAGGCCGAGGCAGGAGCCGAGCTTTCCTCTGGCAGCCTGAATCTTGAGGCTCCGTTGCTGATCGAAGTCACCCGAGTGGGTGCCGAGACTGCTCTGGCCCGCATCATTCGTCTGGTGGAGCAGGCGCAGGCCCGCCGAGCTCCGATTCAGGGTCTGGCGGACAGGGTGGCCGGTCGTTTTTGTTACGGCGTGATCGCGCTGGCGGTCGCCACGTTTCTGTTCTGGTGGCTGTTCGGTGCCAGCCACTGGCCTCAGGTGCTGCAGGCGGCCGCCCCTGGGATGCCCCATGGCGCAATGGAAGGCCATGGCATGCATCACGCCGGCTTCGGGAGCGGTGCCACCACGCCGATGGGTCTTGCTTTGCAATTGTCGATCGCTGTTTTGGTGGTGGCCTGTCCCTGTGCTCTGGGTTTGGCCACGCCCACGGTCATCACGGTGTCAACTGGTCTGGCTGCCCGGCGTGGCTGGCTGTTCCGTGGCGGTGATGTGATCGAAACCGCAGCCGGGCTCAAGAGGGTGGTTTTTGACAAGACCGGCACACTCACTCTGGGTCGCCCATTGGTGACCGCTGTGGAGGGTGAAGATCCGGATCGCTTGCTGCAACTGGCGGCGAGTCTCGAGGTCAGCAGCCGCCATCCACTTGCCTATGCACTGCTTCAGGAAGCCCAGCGTCGCGACCTGCCGTTGATGGAGACCGATTCAGTCCGCACCATTTCTGGTGCTGGCCTCGAGGGAGAGCTTTCAGGTTGTTCGGATTTAATTCGAGCGGGTAAACCCGACTGGCTTCAGAGCTCTGGCGTCAAGATTCCCGAATCGGCGTTGACGTGGTTGTCGAAGGCGGAGGGTTCGGTGGTGGCTGTTGCTGAGGGATCATTACTTCTTGGATTAATTCAGGTTGAAGATCAGCTCCGCCCTGATGTGGAACCTGCCCTTGAGCGCTTGCGACAGCAGGGCCTTGGCTTGGCCCTCTTCAGCGGGGATCGGGAGACTCCAGTGCGCCGGCTGGGGGAGCAACTCGGCTTCTCAGCGGATGCTTTGGGCTGGCAGATGCTGCCGGAGCAGAAATTGGAGCGCCTGGAGCAACTCCAGGCCCATGGAACTGTTGCGATGGTGGGTGACGGCATCAATGATGCACCCGCCCTTGCGGCGGCCGACCTGGGTATTGCAATCGGTACGGGTACACAGATTGCCCAGGACACCGCCGGACTGGTGCTTCTTGGGGATCGGCTTGACAACCTGCCGGAGGCGCTTGTGCTGGCTCGCCGGACCCTCTCCAAGGTGAGGCAGAACCTGGTCTGGGCCTTCGGATACAACCTCATTGCCCTGCCGGTTGCAGCAGGTGTGCTGCTCCCTGGTCAGGGATTGCTGCTTTCCCCTCCACTGGCTGCGCTGCTGATGGCGCTGAGTTCAATCACGGTGGTGCTCAACGCGCTGGCGCTGCGGATCAGATGAAGGGACGTTTCATCGTCTTGGAAGGCATCGATGGATGTGGCAAGACCACGCAGCTGCAGCATCTGGTTCGGTGGCTCCCCGCCTCTGGTCTGATGCCGGACAGTGCTGGGCTTGTGCAGACCCGAGAACCGGGGGGAACATCTCTTGGCCGGTCTGTCCGGGAGCTACTGCTGCATACTGCTGCAGATGAGGCCCCAGCGCCCATCGCCGAGTTGTTGCTCTACGCAGCTGATCGAGCTCAACATGTTGAAACGCTGATTCTTCCGGCGCTCGAGCGGGGTGATTGGGTGATCAGCGACCGGTTCTCTGGTTCGACCCTGGCCTATCAGGGCTATGGCCGTGACTTGAACCGTTTGTTGATCGATCAGCTGGAGCAGATTGCCACCGGGGGATTGCAACCGGACTTAACCCTTTTGCTGGAGCTGCCGCTGGAGGAGAGCTTGCGGCGCCGGCGCGGTGCTGCGGCGGATCGGATTGAGGCTGAAGGTCAGGTGTTTTTAGGCCGTGTTAGCGAGGGTTTCGCAGAGATTGCGCAGCACAAAGGTTGGTTCCGGGTCGATGCGGCCGGTGCGCCGGAGGGGGTCAGTCAGGGCCTGGAGCAGGTGCTTCTGGAGCAGTTGGGTGGGTGATTTGTTCACCGATTTAATCGGCCAGCCCCTCGCCGTGAATCTGCTGACTGCAGCGCTGCAGTACCAGCGTCTTGCTCCTGCTTATTTGTTTGCGGGGCCTGAGGGCGTAGGGCGCCGCCTGGCAGCGCTGCGCCTGCTGGAGGGGGTGCTGGCTGGTGGGGTCTTGTCGTCTCGACAGCGGCGGCGTCTGCTGGAGCGCAATCACCCTGATCTGCTTTGGCTGGAACCGACATATCAGCATCAGGGACGTTTATTCACGTGTTCCGAGGCGGAGGAAGCCGGGCTCAGCCGCCGGACTCCCCCACAGCTTCGGTTGGAGCAGATTCGAAATGTGAGTCGGTTTCTCGCTCGTCAACCTGTGGAAGCTGAGCGGGGAATGGTGGTGATTGAAACTGCCGAGGCCATGCCGGAGGCGGCGGCCAATGCCTTGTTGAAAACGCTTGAGGAGCCTGGGCATGGTCTGCTGATTCTTCTCTCAGCTGCTCCAGAAAGGCTGTTGAGCACGATTCGTTCCCGCTGTCAGTTGATCCGCTTCCTGCGGCTTGGCGATGCCGATGTCCAGCAGGTGCTGCAACGTTGCGGTGAACAGAAGGATGATCCTTTGGAACTGCTGGCGATGGCTGCAGGTTCCCCTGGGGCTCTGCTGGAGCACCGCCGTCAGCGGGAAGCCCTGCCGGTTGATCTCATTGATCGTTTGAAAACGTTGCCCCAGGAGCCGATGGAGGCGTTGGCTCTAGCTCGGGATCTTTGCGAGAGCCTGGATGGGCAACAGCAGCTCTGGTTGATCGATTGGTGGCAGCAAAAGCTTTGGCGATGCGGTGCTGGCCATGACCCCATGCATCGTCTGGAAATCCTTAGGCGGCATTTGCTCGGGTTTGTCCAACCCAGGCTTGCTTGGGAAGTGGCTTTGTTGGATCTGAGTGTGAGCTGAAGTCAGGCGGTGGCTCGATCTTCTTGCTGCTTGCGTTCCTCGCGAGCCATCGCCACGACATCTTGCAGGCCGTCGAGGTCGCCCCCGATCGGTAACTCCAGGCAATACCCAGCTCCGTAGACCGTTTTGATGAAGCGAGGTTTACGGGGATCCGGCTCCAACTTGGTGCGTAAGTGGCGAACGTGCACGCGAATGGTTTCGATGTCGTCGTCGGGTTCGTATCCCCAAACCTCTTTGAGGATCAGCGAAGGCGCCACCGTTTGACCGTGGCGTTGCAGCAGGCAGTGCAACAGTTCAAACTCCAGATGCGTCAGCCGCACGGGACCATCGAACCAGATGGCTTCAAACCGTTCCGGAACGAGGGTCAATGGGCCATAGCTGAGAATTTCGTTGTGGTTGGAGGATCCAACCGGAGCCCGATCGCTGCGGCGAAGTAGGGCCTTTACACGAGCCTGCAGTTCTTCGAGGTCAAAGGGCTTGGTGAGGTAATCATCGGCACCAGAGTTGAAGCCGCTCACCTTGTCCTTGGTGCCCCCGAGAGCAGTCAGCATCAAAATTGGGATTGCAGCAGTGCGGTCATCACGCCGCAGCCGCTGACAAAGTGTCAGCCCATCCACTTTGGGCAGCATCAGATCCAGCAGGATCAGATCTGGGGTGTACTGAAGTGCCAGTGCTTGGCCTTTGATTCCATCGTCGGCTCGCTGAACATCAAATCCGCTGTGTTCGAGATGGCCGCCGACCAGATCGCGCATGTCCTGGTCGTCTTCGATCAGCAGGATGCAAGGCTTCATGGATCGGGCGAAGGAAAGGCTGAAGAAAAAGCGCTGGTCTTTCGGGATCGACGCTGAGCAGATTCTCTCAAGCTTTTGTGGTGTCTGCAGATTTCAACTTTAAGGATGTTTTTTCTCATAATCCTCGAAATCGTATGCGCTGCAAGGGTTTTGCGACGCTGAATCCTCTCGGTTGATGCTGAGGAGTTCAGGAAGTCTTCCGCTTCGAGCAACCGCTTGTCATGAAAATTCCTTTTCTGTCAATAAAAAACCCCAGCTAATGCTGAGGGTTTCGTGTTTCAAGCTCCCCGGGCGGGATTCGAACCTGCGACCAATCGATTAACAGTCGACCGCTCTACCGCTGAGCTACCGAGGAATGGCTTCTCGGAGAACCTACCTGCCAGGCCTCCCGGCTCGCAAGTGCTGGAGCAACTCGTGACCAGCGCGCCAGGGGCCGACCCGGCCAGCATGCATCTGTGCAGCTCCGTCAGCGCATGACAGCTCTTCGAGTCGATGGGTGATCCACAAAGCTGTCAGCTGGTTCTGCGGTCTTCGGCAGAGGGATTGCACGGCCTCCAGCACCGCTCGTTGGCTGTCTGGGTCAAGGAGCGCTGTGGGCTCATCGAGGAGAAGCAGTCCCGCATCACTTGCCAAGGCTCCAGCGATGGCCAGGCGCTGTTTTTGCCCCCCGCTGAGGGCATGGATGGGACGTTGCCCAAGTCCGTCGAGTCCGAGCTCTTGAAGCAGGCTTTCCATCCGAGCGCAGCGCTTCTCGGTTGTGAGCTCCCGAGGCATCCCGAGCATCAGGTCGCTGCCTGTTGTTGGCAGCAGCAGTTGATGGTCTGGGTTCTGAAATACAAGAGCAGCGCGATGGGGCGATTCAATGCGTCCGGCCTGCGGTTGCAGCAGGCCGGCGATTAATCGAAACAGGGTGCTTTTGCCGCTGCCGTTGCTCCCCACCAGCATCCACAGTCCAGGACTTGGAATGGTGAAGTCGCATTTGTTTAAAGCGGTTTCTCCTCCTGGCCAGCTGTGGCTCAGGCTTTCAACCCGAAGTTCAGCTGTTGATGCATTACCCCTCAAGGGAAAAGCCCGGCCGCTTACTCCCACCCGTAGCTGAAGCCTTTTCGTAGAGCTGAACGGCCAGAATCTCACTTGTCATCAACGTAACTTTTTTCCCTTCGACTTTTTCGCAGGTGAGCTCGAGTAGTCGAGGTTGACCACTTTCCAGTGTTTGACGGATTTGCTGATAGAGGGCTTCAGCGTCGTTGTGCTCTTTGCGTTGCACAGACACCGGGAAGGGGCTCATACGTAGGGCCAGTTCGATCACGTACACGGGAACAAGAGGCAATCACAAACGCATCTTCGCGGAGGACGTTCGTCAGTGGGGTGCGCTGGTTGATGGACGACCTGAGTAGATCTACTCATCCCAGTCGATGTCATCAAATTCGTGTCCCCATTACGGGAATCAGCCCCTAAAGTTGCGATGTAACGCTTCATGAAGCGCTTTTTCTCATGACGATCGCTGTAGGACGCGCGCCTCAGCGGGGATGGTTTGACGTCCTCGATGACTGGCTCAAGCGCGACCGCTTCGTATTTGTCGGCTGGTCCGGCATTCTTCTCTTTCCAACGGCCTATATGGCCATCGGTGGCTGGCTGACAGGCACCACTTTCGCGACCTCCTGGTACACCCACGGCATTGCCTCCTCGTACCTGGAAGGCTGCAACTTCCTCACCGCAGCTGTTTCAACCCCCGCTGATGCGATGGGTCACAGCCTGCTGTTGCTTTGGGGCCCTGAAGCTCAGGGTGATTTCGTTCGCTGGATTCAGCTCGGCGGCCTCTGGGCCTTCGTGGCTCTCCACGGTGCTTTCGCTCTGATCGGCTTCATGCTGCGTCAGTTCGAAATTGCACGTCTGGTCGGCATTCGCCCTTACAACGCCATCGCCTTCTCAGGCCCGATCGCGGTATTCGTCAGTGTCTTCCTGATGTACCCCCTCGGCCAGAGCAGCTGGTTCTTCGCGCCATCCTTCGGTGTGGCAGCGATCTTCCGCTTCCTCCTCTTCCTCCAGGGCTTTCACAACTGGACCCTGAATCCCTTCCACATGATGGGCGTGGCCGGCATTCTCGGCGGCGCACTGCTTTGTGCCATACACGGTGCAACGGTGGAAAACACCCTGTTTGAGGATGGTGAGCAGGCCAACACCTTCAAGGCGTTCGAGCCCACCCAGGAAGAAGAGACCTATTCCATGGTCACCGCCAACCGCTTCTGGAGTCAGATCTTCGGTATCGCCTTCTCCAACAAGCGCTGGCTGCACTTCTTCATGCTGTTCGTGCCTGTGATGGGTCTTTGGACCAGCTCCATCGGCATCATCGGCCTGGCACTCAACCTGCGCGCCTATGACTTTGTGTCACAGGAAATCCGCGCTGCAGAAGATCCCGAATTCGAGACCTTCTACACCAAGAACATCCTTCTGAATGAAGGTCTGCGTGCCTGGATGGCACCGGCTGACCAGCCGCACGAAAACTTCGTCTTCCCTGAAGAGGTTCTGCCCCGTGGTAACGCTCTCTAAATCAAGAGCTAATTCACAATTATCCCAAACCGCTCCATAGAGGGCGGTTTTTTTTGGTCTGAAAATTCAGGGTAATTCATCGTTTTGCAAATGTAAAACCCATGTTTGTTCTCCATTCCGCACTAATAATTCATGCATTAAGGCGTGTAAAAACAAAATTAAACCAACGATCTCTAATGATTCTTCAATTCCAGTGATGGCGCCATACCAGATACTATGAAGACGAATTAAGCTCGATCGAACAGCAAAACTGCCCACCATTTCCATGCCGATTGCGCCGGTGAGATAAACGCTTCCTGCCCTAAGAAATCTTGCGGATGTTTTGGTAGAAAGTGATGTTAGAAAATGACGAAAGCCCCATAAAAGTCCAAGGGCAACAAGGCCATAGGGAATGACCCAGGTTGAAGCGAGGGCCGGATGGATCTGGTGGCGAAGCCCGGGAAAAATCAGGATTTCGTGGATCTGTAGAGCTTCATCAAGCGCTAGGAAAACGAAGATGCGGCTTAGCAGTGTCCAGTCAGCGGCATTTTCATTGTATGGAATTGTGCTGAGTCGCTTCAGCAGAAAGGAGCTCGTGAGCAGCAGCAGTGTGCTGAACAGTGTGGGCAGGTTCAACTCCCGATCCATGTTCACCACGTCAAGCCAATGTTTATCGGCGCCGAAGCCGTAGATGCCCACTTGCGTCAGGGTGTGGGCCATCAGCAGTGCTGCGGTGGCGAGGTTCAGGGCCCGGCGGATCTTGTTTGGAGTCATCGACGGATGGTGCAGGAGGGAATCGACAGCCGCTTTGCGGCAAGCGGTTTCACGAAAATGGTTCTAGGTCCTGCTTAATCTCCTGCTCACCTTGTGGACATCTGTTGCAGGTCATTCATTTGCGGGGACAGGGATTACGCCGAGCCATTTCGGCATTGTTCGCATTGTTGGCGACGGTTGCCGGCCTGACCCTGCTGGTGCAGCTTCTGCTTTCTGCAGTGGGGTCCGGTTCCGTTGATGTCGGTTGGTTCGCCGTCGTTGTCGTCTGTGGCGTGGTGGCGTTCTTGTTGCGCCGGTCTGAGTGGGTGCTGGAGCTGCTGGCCATCTCAGGCGACTCCGCCCATCGAGCCCGCTTTCGGTTCGTTTGGGGATTGCTGCTGTTTGGAGTTGTCTTGGTGGCTGGCCTGAAACTCGGCAGCGCGGATCAGCACGCCTACAAAAAACTGGTTTTTGGTGAAGGTGGTTTGGTCGAGTGGACGCAGGTTCTGTTGTTGGTCACTGCCGTGCGCGCCGCATGGTTGCTGGCGGGTGATCTCAACCGGCGCCTACTGGAATCCTGGCCTTCTGTTCTGTCGCGCGGGTTCGCTTTGCTGCTGGGGCTGTTGTTGATGGAGGAACTGGCCTGGGGGCAGGTGATCTTCGGTTGGCGCACGCCGGAGGCGCTGCGGGAGATCAATGCACAGAACGAAACCACGCTCCACAACATCGGATGGTTTCAGGATCGTCTCGATCTTGGTTATTTCCTGGTCACCCTGCTGCTTCTGGCAGTTGTGGTGCTTGCCCCCTGGCTGGCAAGTCGCTTCAGGCCCCATGCCTCCCAAGGGCTGGCGGAGGTGCTGCGCTGCATCTCTCCTGCAACGTACGTGTGGCCGCTATTCCTTGCGGTGGCTGTGCTGGCCTTTTTCGTGGCCACCCGTGCAGCCTCCGGGGTCATTCTCAATCGCGATCAGGAGTGGGGTGAGCTGCTTCTTTACGGCTCTATTGCGTTGATGTTGCTGCGGGCTCGTGTGCTGTTTGGACCCATCGACACCACGGCATGAACAACTCCAGCTCGAGGGTTGTTCAGCACAGCGGATGGCCGCCCAAGCGGGTGCTTGGGATGGCAACGCTGTTTTTCCTGGTGTGTTTAGCGCTCCAGTTCTGGCGTCTGTTCAGCCTCAGTGCCACGTACGACCAGGCCCTGTTCCTGCAGGAGCTTTGGTCCACGGCCCAGGGGCGTCCATTCGAGAGCAGTCTGTCTTCTGTGCTTTCCGGGGCTGTCGCGATCGGGGATTCCCTCCCCTGGGTGGATTATTTGCATCTGGGGCAGCACGCCAACGCTTTCACGCTGATCGGTGCACCGCTCGTGGCCTTTCTGGGGCCCTGGGCTCTACCCCTGCTTCAGGTTTCAGCTCTGACGGCTGCCGGTCTGGTGTTCTGGCGTCTGGCGTCGGCGCGTCTGCCCGATGATCTGGCCGAACGGCTAACGGCGGCCTATTTCCTTAGCGGAGCTGTGATCGGCCCGGCTCTGGAAAATTTCCATGATCTGATTTGGTTGCCTTTGCTAGGTTTTCTCGTGCTGGAGGGGTTACTGGAGCGTCGTGCCTGGCAGGCCCTGTTGCTCGGAATCCTGCTTCTGCTCGTGCGGGAAGACAGCGGGCTGCTGTTGTTCTCACTGGGATTGTGGGCGGCGGTACGCCGACCAGGCAGTCGCTCGATGGGCGTGGTGTTGATGCTGGCTTCCTTCACCTGGGTGCTGCTGGTCACCGGTTGGATTCAGCCATCGGTCGATTCCTCGTTGGCGGATCGCTTTTTGCAGGAGAAGTTCGGGCATCTGGTTCAGGACGTTTCGGGCGGTACGCCTGCCGTGGTGCTTGGTCTGTTGATGCGGCCTCTCGCTCTCCTTCAAGCCCTCGTTTCTCCTCCTGGCGCGACGCTCGGTTTCGTGCTCGCGTTGACGTTGCCGCTGCTGTTTGTGCCGTTGCTGTCTCTGGATGCTGCGCTGCTGGTGTCTGTTCCGCTGCTGATCGCGCTGATCTCCCAGGGCCGTACCGCGCTGGCCGTGACCCTTCGCTATGTCCTTGCCCTGGTGCCTGGGCTCTATCTCGGCGCAGTGCTGTGGTGGCAGCATCATCCAGAGCTCTGGAGCCGGCGTTGGTTGCGACGGGCTTGGACGGCAGCCCTCAGCCTTGGCCTGGTTCTGACCCTGGTGGGGAATCCCCACCGAAGCCTGTCGGCTCTGATTCCCGACAGTGTTTCGCCATGGGTGCATGTTTCGGCGACAGCAATGCTGGAGCGTCAGGCGGAAGCTGCCGGAGCCGTGGCGTTGATTCCATCGCAGGCCAGCGTTGCCGCCGACACGCCGCTGCTGCCGCTTTTAGCCCAGCGGGAAGCCGTCGTTCGCTTTCCAAAACACACCAGTTACCGCGACCGCCAGGGTGTTGCTCAGTCGGTGGACTGGGTTGTGGCATTTCCTGGTTACTACACGCCCTTGGCTCCAGTGTTCAAGCGGGAGCGCAAGCAGCAGCGATCGATCCGCAGGGAGCTCAGCGAGCTCAGCCGCTCGGGTCGGTATCGCCTGGTTCGTTGCCAGGGAGGAACAGTTGTTCTGCAACGGGCCGCTGACACAGCGTCAGTCCGGAGCTCCAGCCCTGGCAACGCCAGTTCCTGTCCCTGGCTTGACTGAGCAGCCTGCGCTGGACCGATGGACTGGAACCCCAGCCGGGATCATCCGGATTGAGCAGCAGCGTCATCCACTCTGTGCTCTCCAGGTTGTGGTTGGAGGAGCGTTTGGGGAAGGCAATGCTGGTGCGTTGGCTCAGTTGCGGCACCAGATAGCTGGTGGTGAGCACGGCATCGTTGGGATGCACAAGGGCGATTGCAGCACGGGCTTGATCCAGTTGAGGCAGGCGCTGGAGGTAAGGACCGGTGAAGAACCAGGGTTTGGCGAGGGCCAGCCAACAGGCACTGGCCCAGATCAGTGCCCAGGCCGGTCCGCGGCGCCCTGCCGGACGTTTCAACAACCCTCCATCGATGGCGGCCACCACGGCCACTACCCCCAGCGGCAGGCTGTAATGGTGCACCAGGGTGCGGAAACTCGGCGAGGCTGAGAGCAGGTTCACCACGACCAGCGGTAATCCGATCAGCAGGGCTGGCGTGGACGGGCGGCGCCACAAGAGGCCGCATGGCAGGGCCAGCAGCAGCAGGTAAACCAGGCCTCCGCTCCAGTCCAGCTGTTGCATCACGCTGAGGGGATCGCCAAGCAGGTGGCTGAACATCCGATCGGCTGCTTTTGGCCCCTCGCCGTTTTTTAACCATGGGTAGAGCCAGCGGCTGAGCAACAGCAGCCAACCAACCGCCAGGCCGAAGGCCGCGCAGCACCACCGCCAGCGACCTCGTAATGCAAGATCCAGAGCCATGCCCCCGATCACCAGTACCAATCCATCCCTGGCCCCCAGCATCAACACGAGCATCAGCAGCCAAAGACGGGGGCGATCGTCCCGTTCAGCCCACAGCGCAAAGGCGAAGGCCGGCATCACCCAGGCTTCCGGGTGAACGTCGAACAGCAGGGTGTTGAACACAACGGGCTGCAACCACCACAGGCCGCAGGCCAACCAGCAGCTCCGCTCCTTTAGTCCGGCCTGGCGAGCCAGTGCCCAAAGCGGAATGGCTGTGAAGCTCAGTGCCAGAGCCTGGCCGCCAAGCAGCCATTGCAGCGACGGCAGCAGTCGGTAGAGCAGGCCTGTGCCGTAAAGCAGCCAGGCGCCATGGTCCGCCAGCACATGCACCTGTTCCATGGAGGAGATCGGAGCCTGGCCCTGGCTGATCAGCCAGACCCACTGATCGAACAGGCCCAGGTCATAGGCGTTGCTCTGAAGCAGTCCATGACGCAGGGCGCTGAAACCCCAGCCGATCAACCCCAGCGCAAAGGACAGCCCCCACAGCTGTCGGGGTGGGTTCATTCGCATCGCCACAGTTGCCAGGCTCCTGGAACGGCTGGTGCTGCCAGCTGGCAGCCGGGTCGTTGCTGTGGGCTGACCAACCAGTGATCATCGGGCGGTGCAATCCCCTTGCGGTAGCGCTGCAGTTCTCGGCCGGCGTACCAACCCAGAGAGGGGCGGGTGGGTCCATCCAGCCAGACCGCTGTTCCGTCGGGCAAGGAGCGGATTTCTGAGGCAACGGGGCGTGGATCCCAGCTTTCATTCAGTTCCCAGAGCCATTGACCGCTGCTCCAGAGGCTCATCAGTGCGAGTCCCCAGCCGAGCAGCAACATCAGCAGTCCGCGTCGTCGCCAGCGCCGGTCGCTGCGACCGATGAACCAGCCTCCCGTGAGCAATCCGCCTCCCGCCAACAGCAGGCTGAGGTCAGGCCAACCCGCAAGGCCAGCAGTTTTGCCACCCCACCCAGCCAGCAGCAGCAGAATCCCCATCGCCTGCCAGATCCAACTCACCCAGCGATGGCGATGGTGCTTGATCAGGTCTTGCAGGCCTTCGCCGCATAGCAGTGCGAGGGGTGGCCATAGCAGGTGGCTGTACCAGGGCAGTTGCGTGCGGAGCGGCATCACCAGTGCCGCCGTGCTGATTAGAAGGCCCAGCTCCCAGCGTCCAATGGGGTTCCATCGATTTCGCCATGCCCAGGTCAGACCAGCAGGAAGCAGTAGCAGCCAGGGCCACCCCCCTTCCAGAAGTTCCACCCAGGGTGTCCACCAACCCAGGCCGTCCCCAACGCTGTTGGTGATCCTCGCCAAACCTTGGCCGCCCCACATCAGCAGAGCATCGCTGCCACGGATCTTCCAGTGCCACAGATGCCAACTGACGCCGGGAAGCAGTCCAATGGCCAGAGCCATCCAACTGCCACCGCTGGGCCAACTGCGCCGCCCGCCCACAACAGCGGCGATCAACCCGAAGCCAAGCATTGCGGGTGGTTTCAGCAGCAGTACCCCACTGGCAGCCAGTCCGGCCATCAGGGCCCGCCAGGGTTGCTCTCTGGCCCCAAGCCATCCCCACCAGAGCAGAAGCGTGCAGCTGACCAGAGTTCCGTCAAGCATCGCCAATCGTCCGTGCCGGGCCATCGGCAGCAGCGTCATCAGCACCACTGCCGCCAGTAGAGCGCGCTGTTCGGCGTCAGGCCCCCCCAGACTTCGGCGCAGGATCAGAATCAAGGGAACCGCCAGGCTTGCCAGCAGTGCGGGCATCAAACGCACCACAATTTCTTTTTCCCCATGACGGCGGATCAGCACACCCATCGGGAGGTGCAGGCCAGGGGGTTTGTTCAGGTAAGGCTGCTCCCATTTCATCGGCAGCAGTGTTGTGGTGGACCGGGCCACGGTCGCTACGCGCCCTTCGTCCCAATCCCGCAACGGCAGATTTCCCAGACCTGGGAGCCACAGGCAGAGCGTCAGCAGCCAGAGCAGCAGAGGAGTCATCCATGGGCGTTGTGTGGATCCAATGTCCAAACCCTGGCCACCTCCGTTAGGGTTCAAGAGTCCCGATCGCAGTGGTGTGGTGGCATCTTCGGACCTTCGGGTGCGAATAGCCACCGAATGCATCACCGGCGCTCACTAATCCACTTCAGGAGGAGGTGTCCATGAATTCCAGTTGTTTGATTCAGGGTCTGCTGATCGCGGAGAACGCCGGCTGAACCGCGCCTTCTAACTGATCATCCGGTTCCGCGGCGAAAGCGGACTCGGCGAGAGCCCCCTACCGGTTTTCCGGTTGGGGGCATCGTTTTTATGGGGCGTTTCGGTTCGAACGTCGTTTCGGGTCGTTAGGCAGCGGCTGCCTCAACGCCTGGTCCAATGCCAGTTCCAGGGCCTCCTGATGCGCTCCGCCGCTCTTCATCACCAGCACACCGTCGCTGAGGGCTTGCACGCTATGAGTTTGTCGGTGTTTCTGGATCCAGCGCCGGCTCTTGCGCAGCTGCCTCCAGTCGCCACGGAAGGCGATGCCATACCGTTCCAGCAGGTCGAGGTCGACTGCGATCCAGTCCACGTCCTGGGCTTGGCCGTTGCGGTCGAGATAACCCGTAGTAAATGGAAATCGCACTAACGCTGGTCTCTGCGCCAGCAGAGGAACAAGGGATGTATTGGCAGCCACAGACCCCTCTGCAGGAATGACAGCAAGGGCGCCCCTGGCAGCCTGTCCATGTCTCCACTGGCGGGTCGGGCTGCTGTACACCCAGGGATCGATGCTGTCTGGGATCAGCATCGAAAGGCTGCGGTGGGGATTGCTGCCAATGGTGAGCAGGACTGACAACACAAGAGCGGTTCCCCAGGCCAAGCGCCAGGGCCGTGTCAGCTGCTTTGGTTGGCCTCGCTGCCACCAAAATACAGCTCCAAGGGCGAATCCCGGCACCACCAGCAGGGTGTAGCGAATTGTGATCGAGAGGGGATCGTTGGCTCCCTGGGCCAGAAACAGACCCAGCAGGCTTGGGCCCGCCAGCAGCCAGGTGTCCAGGCTGATCAGAGGGATGAACAGAAATGGCAGGGCATGGCCCAGCAGATAAAGCAGCGTTTGCCCCGGTGGCGTTACCAATTCCGTCAGCAGCAGCAGCGGCTGACGCAGCACTTTCTCCACAACTCCCAGGCTGGAAATGCTGGTCTCCTCCCCCAGGTACTGACCGAAGTTCTCCACCATGAATCGCTTGGCGTTGTCATCGGAGAACAACGGCATCCAGACGTTGGTGCAAAGGATGACCCAGCTGCTCCCCCAGGCGATTAACACCAAGGCCAGGAACCAGCGCTGGCGTTGTCGAACCAGGAGCCAGAAGCCAATGGCCGCCAGCAGCACGCCGGTGTCTTCCCGGATCAGCGGAATCCAAATGGCTGAGACAACGACCAGCCAACGTCGGCGTTCAACGAGCCCCAGCATCAGGCTGAACACCGCCATGGGGAGCTGGCACAGATCGGTGTAGTTCCCCAGGGTTGGCCCGATCAGCGCATTTCCGGCGAAATAGCCGTAGCCGATCCAGTTGGCCGTCCGATGCGGCAGTAGGCCCTGCGCCAGCTTGTGCAGAACGAGTCCTGCCGAGCTGATCAGGCCCACCTGCACCATCGGCAGCGCGGCCCCGCCCAGCAACCACAGCAGCGGAGCCCAAAGCAGAAGGGTTGGCGTGAAGTGCTGACCAAGCCGCTCGTAATCCACCGACGGCAGTTCGCCGGCATGGATGACGTTGGTTGAAAGTTGAGAGGACAGGGTGCTTTCGAACCAATGCCCATGAAGAGAGTTCCACAGCACCTGTTGAAAGATGCCTTGGTCGTAGCTGGCCAGAAGCACCCAAGACCGCCAAGCCTGCAGGGTTAGAGCCACAAGGGTGAATAGCCCTGCAACGATCCAAATTCGCTGGATTCCCGTCTGCTGGGAAGGGGGCATTGGCTGAAGCAATTGACGTAAGGTTGTCAGATCAAATCAGTCGCAAAAAAGACAGTCACCCGTCAATTCAGTATTCGTCAACACATTCCGATGTGCTTTGTGGCATAGCGTCTGGTGATTGTTTTTTGGGGAGTAGTTATTAAGAGCATGGCGTTTAATCGCCAATTTCCTGTGTGAGGAACTCATGAAGCTTTTCCAGCAACTGCTGGTGGCTCCTGCTGCCCTTGGCCTTTTGGCCACTGGCGCTAATGCCGCCGAGCTCAACATCAACGGTGTCTCCGAGTACGCCGCTGCTGATCAGGTGACCAGCGTCACCCAGTTTTCCGACGTTTATCCCACCGACTGGGCCTATCAGGCTCTGAGCAACCTGGTGGAAACCTACGGCTGCGTCGCCGGTTATCCCAACGGCACCTTCCGTGGCAACCGGGCGATGACCCGTTACGAGGCTGCAGCCCTGCTGAACGCCTGCCTCGACAGCGTCACCGGCATGACCGATGAGCTGAAGCGCCTGATCCGTGAGTTCGAAACCGAACTAGCGATCATCAAAGGCCGTGTGGATGGCCTGGAAGCCCGCGTGGGCGAACTGGAAGCAACCCAGTTCTCCACCACCACCAAACTCAAGGGTTACTCAGCTTGGGTTATGGGTGGCATGGAAGGTTTTGATGGTGGTGAAGGTGAAAACTTCACCTTCCAATACGATTTCCGTTTGACATTGGATACTTCCTTCACTGGAGAGGATTCGCTGACTGCACGTCTTCGTGCGGGCAACTTTGAAGGTCCCTTTATTGACGGTCTTACTTTTGTAGAGACTGCCGCAGGGACTGGTAACACTCTTGTCGTTGATCGCCTCTTTTATACCTTCCCGGTTGGTGACAATCTCACGGTAACAACTGGTCCCATCGTTCGTACCGACGATGCCGGTATGTATGCAGGTTATGCCACTTACTATCCCTCGGATCTCCTGCTTGATTTCTTTACCTATGGCGGAGCTTGGGCGACCAATAACCTTGCTGGCGCTGGTGCTGGCGTAGGTGCTGTTTACAGCTTTGGTGATTCCGGTTTTTCGTTCAGCGGCAACTATGTTGCCTGGGATGGAAGTTCCATTGGTATCGGCCGGGATGAGACTGGTTCAACATCCTCGTGGCAGCTGTTTTACGACGGTGAACTCCTGAACGGTAATTTCCTGGCTCAAGTGGGTTTTGCCTACGCGCAAAATGTCGGCCTGACCATTGGCACCAATAAGGCTGCCGCTGCTGCTGGTGATAACCGTGTTGGTTACAGTGTTGCGGCTGCTTGGAAGCCAGAGGATTCAGGCATGATTCCTTCGATCAGTGGTGGTTGGTCCATGTCGGATCCTGATGATTCTGATGATGAGATCCACGGTTGGTACGTTGGATTTGAGTGGGATGATGTGTTCGTTGAAGGTAATTCCTTTGGTTTTGCCACTGGACAAGCACCTAAGGTTGATAACGACTACAACAAAATGTATGAAGTCTTCTACAAGTTTGTTGTAACGGACAACATCACCATCACGCCTACTTATTTCGCGATTGACGAGTATTCAGGCACCCTTTCCAGCGACTATGTGCACGGTGGTTTCTTGAAGACCACATTCACATTCTGATCAAAGCAGTTTCAATGCTTCGCTTATGCCGTCCCTTCACGGGGCGGCTTTTTTATTGCTAAGCGCCCTGGTCTTTAGGGCTTGAATTAGGCTTTGTGTTTTAATTAAAAAGTAAAGGTTGAAGTTCTTTCCTGTAATTGCCTGAATCGGAGATGGGTATTGCCTCCGACATCACAGCACTGATCGGAAGTACGCCTTGTGTGAGGCTCAATCGGCTGCCATTGGAGAAGGGTTGTTTCTCCGAGGTGGTGGCCAAGCTCGAATGCTTCAATCCATCTGCTTCGGTGAAAGACCGTATCGCCAGTGCCATGGTGTTGGAGGCGGAGGCCCAGGGCACGATTCAACCGGGCCGAACGGTGCTTGTCGAGCCCACCAGCGGCAACACCGGAATCGCTCTGGCGATGGTGGCCGCAGCCCGTGGTTACCGGCTGATCCTCACCATGCCGGACACGATGAGCACCGAGCGGCGAGCCATGCTCCGGGCCTACGGAGCCGAGCTGCAACTCACCGATGGGGCCGAGGGAATGACTGGTGCCATTGCCTTGGCGAAAGAGCTTGAGACTGAAATCCCTGGGGCCTATCTCCTGCAGCAGTTCGATAACCCAGCCAATCCAGCTGTGCATGAACGCACCACAGCGGAGGAGATCTGGCGCGACTGTGAAGGACGGCTGGATGCCCTGGTAGCTGGGGTTGGCACCGGTGGCACGGTCACGGGTTGTGCCCGTTTGCTGAAGCAGCGCAATCCGGACCTGCACGTGGTGGCTGTGGAGCCGGCTGGGAGTGCTGTGCTCTCAGGCAAGCCTCCCGGAGCGCATCGCATCCAGGGCATCGGTGCGGGGTTTGTTCCCGCTGTGCTGGACCGTGACCTGATCGATGAGGTGATCGCTGTGGACGATGCCGCGGCGATGGAGACCGGCCGTCGGCTGGCCCGGGCCGAGGGGCTCCTCTGCGGTATCAGTAGTGGCGCAGCAGTGGCGGCCGCCCTGCAACTGGCTCAGCGTCCATGTTTTGCCGAACGGCGCATTGTGGTGATGCTGGCCAGCTATGGCGAGCGCTATCTCTCCACACCCATGTTCACGTCGGGCGCCCTGTTGCAGGCACGTCGGGACGCGCAGCTGTGACCATGGTGCAAGAAACGTTGAGTGATGGCCGATCCCTACGCCGTGCTGGAGGTCCTCCCATCCGCCACCGCTGCTGAGATCAAAGCGGCCTATCGGCGATTGGTGAAGCAGCATCATCCCGACGCCGGTGGGGATGACCAACGGATGCTGGCGCTGAATGCAGCCTGGGAAGTGCTGAGTGATGTCGAGCGGCGCCGGGCTCACGACCGGACGCGGTTGCGATCAGGGCGTTCCACAACGGCGCCGGATCTGCGTCGGGCTGCAGCCGAGCACAACCGTGCTGTGGAGGCGGACGATGCACTGGTGCGATGGTTGCGGCAGGTTTATGCACCGATTGATCGCTTACTCGGGGAGGTGATCAACCCCTTCCCCAACCAGTTCAAGGCCCTATCGGCGGATCCCTATGACGATGAGCTGATGGAGGCATTCTGTGGCTATCTCGAGAGCAGTGGCCGTCGGATCGAACGGATCAAAGAGCTATTTCAGTCGCTGCCCACCCCTCCTTCTGTTGGTGGATTTGGTTTGAGTGTTTATCACTGCTTCTCCGAAGTGGAGGACGCCCTGGTGGAGTTGGAGCGCTACACGATGGGTTACGTGGATAACTACCTCCACGACGGCCGTGAAATGCTGCGGGAGGCCAAGCAGCGGCGCAAACGGCTTCAGGACGAGCGCCGACGGCTGGAGATCGTGTGAGACAGCGGTGGTGCTTCAGCTTTGGGGTTGTTCTGATCTGGTTGTTGGCCACAGTCCTGGATCGCCTCTGGTGGATTCACCAGGGCGGAGTTCCAGCCTGGGATCAGGCCGACTATCTCAACAGCGCCCTCGACCATGGCCGTGCGCTTGGTCTCCTTCCCGGTGGGAGCTGGCAGGGATGGAAGGCGTTGTTGGATCTCTCCCCCAAGATCCCCCCCTTGGCTTCGCTGGTGAACGGCAGCGTGATGTCGTTCAGCGGTGATGACCCGGCTCAAGCCGCCTGGAGTCTCAGCCTCTGGCATGGGCTGCTGCTGGTGGCCGTGGCGGGCTGGGGCCGTCGTTTGCACGGTGTCGGCCTGGCCCTGCTGGCTTGTGTGCTGGTCGCTCTGGCGCCGGCTCTGCTGGAGCTGCGAACGGATTATGTGCTCGAGATGCCCCTGGCCGCAGCAGTGACCTTGGGCCTTTGGCGTTTGGATGTCTGGCTTGATCCGCAGCATGGCGGTCGCTGGGGGCAGGCATGGGCGGCAACCCTGGCTGCTCTTGCGGCGGTGCTGGTGAAGCAGAGCGCTTTGCTGGTGTTGATTCCTGCCGGTTGCTGGGCAGCGGGTCTGGCCTTGCATCGCCGTGGCCCTTGGCTGCGGCAGGCTCTGCTGTTGCCACTACTGGGAGCTGCGTTGATCGGCCCCTGGCTGCGCCACAACTGGATCACCAGTCTGGGTGGCACCAACCGGGCCGTGTTCGAATCGGCTACGCGGGAAGGGGATCCGGGCTGGCGCAGCCTGGAGGGTTGGCTTTGGTACCCAAGGCTGCTGCCGGAGCAGTTGGGCTCCGTGTTGCTGATCGTTGGACTCTCCGGACTGCTGATCTGGTGGTGGCAGCGGCGCCATCAACCTGTCGCTTTTGACTGGTCCTGGCGCTGGTTGCTGCTCAATCTTTTTGCGGCGTGGATTCTCACCACCCTGAGCCCGAATAAAGGCGACCGTTACATCGCTCCGTTGCTGCCAATGCTGTTGCTGTTGCTCAGCCGGGGCTTGTGGCAGTGGGGCCTCTGGCTGCAGCGATGGAGGCCGTCCTGGTCCACTCCTGCCCTGGCCGTTGGACTGCTGGCTTGCATTCCGGCCGGTTGGCACTTGCAGTGGCAGCGTCTGCTCAGTCGCCCTAGCGGGCCGGTGGAGGACTTGGTGCTGGCGGCTGGAGGCGGTGTGCCCGACCAACCGCCCCGAACGTTGGTCGTGGTGCCCAGCACCTCTGATCTCAATCAACACAACATCAGCTTTTACGGCCGCCGCCATGGTGGGCAGACCGTCGGGCGGCAACTCGGTGGCAATCCGGGCGATGTTCTCCCGGTTCTACGCCGAGCTGAATGGGTGGTGCTGGCGGAGGGACACCAGGGTTCCGTCCGCAGGAGCGCACGGAGAATGGACCGTGCCGTGCGCAGCAGTGGGATCTTTCAGCAGATGCAACAGTTCCCGCGTCCCAAGGGCGGCAGCTACTCCCTCTGGCGGAGACGGGACGATCACCCACCGGCGGACGGCTTTGAATCCCGGCTTCCCGCTTTGGCAGCTGGGCTTGAGCGGGGCCCCGTTGGGTTGGATTCGGTGTTCTCTGCTGTGGCAGTTGAGCACATGCTTGATGGCCATTTTCTTTATCGAAAGCCGCTCCAGCGGCAGGCGCAGGAGCGGCTTGAGGCCGACCCGGACGATGCGCAGGCTCGCTGGAGTCTGGCCCTGCTGGCGGTGTTGGCCAATCGCCCTGGGGAGGCTGCCAGTGCATTCGCCGATCTGGACGAGCTTCTCCCCGATAACCCCTGGCCTTCTGCCTATCGCATTGTTGTGCTTCTGGCCGCGGCTCATCCCTGGTCGGCCGCGTCGGTGGCGGATGCGGCTCAGCAGCGGCACAACAACCCACTGATAGATGCATTGGCCGATCTCAGTTCTGTGTTGTCAGGTCGCTTGTGGCGGTTGCCTTCAGCTGTGGAGTCCATCCCCGCAGCCGTGAAGGCTGTGGAGGATGAACTGGATCAGGCGCAGGCTTCCAGCTGATCCATCCGCAGCCACACATCCGGTACCGGCCGGTTCCAACGCACCTGGCCGTAATCCCCTTTCACCACGAGAAGTTCGCCTGGGCCTTCAAAGATGTATGCCGGCGGTGTGGGATCACTGGCGGCGGCTTCGATGCTGGCGTCGTAGGCCGCACGGTTCACCTTCACCAGTGCTCCCTTGCGAAGAGCCGCCGGTTTGGCCTTGGCGGGAGCCGCTGCGTCGGTATCTGGCATCGGAGCGGGGAGAACAGGCAAACAAATTAGGCCCGAACTGGACTGAGCACGGTCATCAATCGCTTTTATAAGACCTCTAATGAGTTGGGCTACCGATGAGTCCAAGACATCGTCATCTCTTGCATTGGTGAATTGCCTTGACTCAACTTGTGAAAAGGAAGTCTTCCCAGAAAAGTTCTGGAGACCCACTCAATTTTCCAAGTAATCCTTTGCGATCAAATTCATCGGCATCGAAAGTCGGTATGTTGTCACTTAAATACACTTTTCCTTCTGGTTTGAAATACAGAACTGAAACATGGCCTGAATTCCAGAAGGCCTGCAGCTCTTCAATTGAATTCGCTACATTTATGTGGAGATGATCTGAAGATGCTGCAACAGAAGCTGGTAAGACGAGCTTGTCTCTCTCTCTAAAGTCTTTATCTCTTGATTTAGCTATTGAGGATTGGTGACTAGAATGGTCATGAGTATGTTGATCGTGATTTGAAATCGGAGAATCAAGATTGAAGTCGACGATGCGATCGGCATGTCGCCGTCCATACTTTTCATGTGTTCCGATATAGAAATGATCGGCTCCTTCGTTACCGATTAACCGATCACGACCACGTCCGCCAATCAAGACATCATCTCCTGCTCCGCCATTCAGTGTGTCACGGCCGCCTTTGGCTTTGAGTTGATCATCATCGTCATCGCCGAAGAGAACATCGGCAGAAGAGCTACCGAACAAATGATCTTGGCCAATGCCTCCGCTGGCGAAGAGAGAAGTTTTTTTAGTCAGTGGCTTAATGCGATCATTTTGACGAGTACCAGTTCGAGAAAGGGCCTCATCGAAGCTTGAAAGATCCGAGAATTCGTGGTTATGACCCGCATGATGATTATGTGCATGCGAAGTACCTAGTTCTAAGAATGTCGTATTAGAAGTTTTACTAAATTCTGGAGAAAGAATATTGTATTCGGAATCGATAAAAGATGGTGACTCGACGTTTAAACCATTTTGTAAGGGCGATGATCCATCGTATTTAGAGTCGCCGGGATAAGTATAATTGCCTTTTAGGGTCGTGTTCAGTTGATTGATAGACTCATTGAGGTTTTTCTTGCCCAGGCCTAAAGATCGATAAGAAGTGGAGAGGAGGCCCTTCAATTTGGTAGAAGGTCCCATATACATTTCGATGTCACCATCAACATTGATGCTATTGCCAATCTGTGCAATTACGTAGAGCCCGAACCTTGCAATTTTGTTCAGGTCTTTCTTGGTGTATTTGTCGTCATTTGGTTTTCCTCGATCATCAGCAAGATTTAGATAAGTTTTTTTACTATCGAAATCAACAATACCTGCCTGAGCATAGGTTACAGATCCGAGGGCATGGTCGTAATACTTGCCAAGAATTGCATCCGTCGCAATGGCATCATTAGCGTCGAAATCACCTTGATAACGTAAAACTTTTCGTATGAAGCGTTTTGTTTTCACCTGAGTGTTGTCACTGCTTCCATATGCACGTCCTAAAAGTCGACTGCTAAAGCGTGCGAGTTCCTCAGGGCTTGGGAGCCGATCAATCTCCTTGACAAATAGTCGTATGACATCTTTTTGGGCCGATATTAAGTCATCATCATTGGATAGGTAAGGAAGATTAAAAGTATTATTTTGATCGAGGTATGCATAAGTATCAGTAGCGTCTCCGACCGATGCCACACTGACCGGATTGGCTAGGAAGCCACTAAAGCTCTGCTTGACCTGTAGCTCCTGACCGCCACCACGACGTTTGAGATCAGCAAGGCTTTTTTCATCATTGACCAACCAGTCAAAGCCTCGACCTGAATCAATTGTCTCTAGTCTTTCGAGTGGTGAACTTATCTTGAATTGAAAGTCATCAGCGGCATAAGCAGAATATTTAGCTTCGTCGATAAAAGGATTGAAATCACCAGTGGAGTGAGCGACGTAGCTCGCAGCGCGCATTGTCGCTGTTTTAACCTTTGCGGAAGAATTCTTTTTCTGATAAATAACCAGAGTTTCTAGTCCTAAATTATGCCAAGAGGAGAACCCACTCGACAAAGCGAGTTCGCCTTTCATGTTCGGATAAAAGGCTGAAAGAGTTATATTATTGCGAGAAGAGATGACCTGGATTGGACTTCCTTTTTTCTTGGAACCAACAATGGCAATGTCACCAAAGTTGTCCGTATCAAAATCACCGATGGTAAATCGAGTATTAGACTTGTCACGAAGACTCGGATCCCAAGCAAATGAGGTTATGTCACCAGCATAGAAGAAACCATTGTGTTCTTTACTATTGCTCCAAACACTAATTCGACCATTTCCACCTTTACCTGCACCGATGACTACATCTTTAAGTGCGTCCCCGGTCATATCACCGACGCCCAAATTGACACCAGAGTCCCAATTCTTTTCTCCGGGGAAGGCATTAAATTCATTCATCAGCGTTAAATCACGTCCACTGAATATTCTGATTAAGTCGCTTCCACCTTCGCCAAAACCAACCACAATATCGACAAAGCCATCTTTATTTACGTCTCCAAAGCTCAGTTCATGCCCAATATCGTTGGCTAATGGCAAGACGACTTCTTGGTAGTCTGATGCTTTCTTGATAATTACATCCTCACCGGGTGCGAAACTAGAACGGTCGGCTGTCCATGTGCGATCTAGATTGTCGATTGTTTTAATTAAAAAGCCTTGTCCACTATCTTCGTGGGGAAGGATATGGCAGTGCTGCATATACCCTCCCGTAAAGTTCTCATAAATTGTTGCTGTGGTCATCCTTGACGGTTCCCACTCGTTGTAGTTGGCCGGTGCTGGATAGCGATTACTACTGGGAAGGGAGTATGACTGAGTATTTGGAAGTGCAGACTGGAGTGCGATGGTGTCTTGCCTGAAATCTGATCCAAAAAATCCTTCTCCGTTATCCTGATTAGAGTGATCAAAATCAAGAGCATCTTGGATCACTTGCTCAAGATCGGGGTTTGTCGATGTATCAGCAGTAATCTGTTGATTGAGAACGCGTAATAGTGCGGTTGCAGCAGTTTCGAGGGGTCGGTCTTCTCTTGTTGCGATTTGATTAATGGCATACAAGCCCATATCTGCAACGTTAGACAGTCGAGCTTGCGCTTCGAAGTCTGCTGGAGTTTGATTCCCACCTTCACGAAAGTGGTTTAACATTAGTTCTGGGAATGCATTGATTCCGACGCGATTCAGTTCTGAAGCCCAATAGAATGTATTTTCAGGATTATAAATATTTGATCTAGTGATTGTATAGTATGCCCCATCAGCAATTTGAAGATCAATATCTCGATTGCTATCGTAATAGTTTTGGTAGAAATTTTCGAATTCATCTTTATACTTGCCTGCGCTGAGGCGTTGAACAAGCGATTGTTCATTCCCAGATTTTTTTAAACGTTTTGCTTCTCGCGAAAGTTCATTGGCATCCGGAAATCTTCCAAGATAGGCTATGAAAAGCTGTATTGTTGAGGTTACTTCCTTTGATTTTTGGATCGGACTAGAAGAGCTAACTTTCTCTCTGTTGCCTATATTGTTGGTTAATTCTGGGTTGACACTCTGAAAATGGTTTTGGTGTGGATGAAACGGATGTTGCTCGGAAGCCCACTGCTCATGGTCCCAATATTCAAGTGTGTCAAGCTGTGTGATTAGAGCAGGATTGTATGGAAGTATATTGTCGTTCAGTAAAAATGGTGTTGGATAACCACCATAACGATTGGGTTGATTGTTAGGTAATGTTTCTGATGAATTATATAGACCACCATTGATCTTTGCGTAGCGATTTGCACCTTCTACAAATAGATTGCCCGACCATGTAATTCGACGTACTTGAAGAGGTTCGTATCTAGAAAGATCATCGTTAATTGCAGGAGATGATTTCTCAGGCACGACGTCTGTAGGAAGACGCTCGGGAGTTCTTGCTTTATCACCCTCAACAACAATTGTTCCTAATTCGATATTGGGCCAAATCCAACCACCAGCGCGCAACCCTGCACCGGTCCAAGCTTCAGAAATAATTTTATACTCACCTGGATCCTCAAAATAGGTTAGAATTTCATGCCGTTTGGCTGGTGATAAAAAGTGATTATTATCTAGTGAAGGTGCAGGTAAAGGTTGGAATTTTCCATTAACAGGGTCTTCAATCTGCAAGCCATTCAGGATTGAGTTGTTGTTACCCGTACGCGTTTTTGTAATCGAGTTTGATTGATATCCATCTCTTGCATATAAATATGTATCGATTGATTCCCATGTGCTTGAATCATCCACGTCAAAAGTCGTCCCGTCAATTGCACGAACGATCTTTACGTTATAAAAACTGTTGCTCGAGTAGTTGATAAATGAAAATGCGTTCCACTCACCTGTGCTGTAACCTTCTTTTTCTGGTTTGTATTCACCATTTAATAGATAAACATTTTGTGCGGTACTTTCTGGAGTGAAGGGGCTTGTTGCTAACTCATATCGACCTGTTTCTTGACTGTAGTTAAAATTAAAATTTTTAATTCCTATATAGCTACGACGAGCATCTTTAAATTCCTCACCAAGGTATTCGAGAGGATCACCTATGGAGAGATTAGCAAAAGCTCCTCCATAAACCTGAGAATTAGCCGATCCGTGAAAATGCGGATGCCACCAAGATAATCCCAAATGATGGGATTTTGGGATCTTGATGACTTGTTCCCAGTCATCTGTGAATTCAACTTTTACATTGTCACCGTAACCATCAGAGACAACGTTTGTACCATGAAAATGAACATTGGTGGAGCCTGATGCTCCTGATTGTGTGTAACCAACACCACCTACACTTAGACGTGGCTGCTTGGCTAGGGTACGAATGTCAAAATCTTCATTCTCATAGCCAAAAACAACATTCAGTTTGAGAGTCTCTCCGGGATTGACGTGCAAGTGAGCGCCAGGCGAGATAGGTTCGATGACCCCAGTTTCCGCATCTCGATGACCGTATGTATATAGAAGAATGTGTGAGGCAATATCGGCATTTGCGTTTTTACTATCAAAATGTGAATAAACAAGATCAGGAACGCCCTCAGGCACTTCCTGTCCCAGATTCAACTTTATGTGCTCTCCGACGCCCTCAATCTCAAGAGGCCCAGTGCCCCAGTACGTTGTGTAGGTAACTACTCCATTCTGCAATCCATCTTCATCAAGAGGTCCACCGTCATAAACGAGATATTCGGGGAAATATCCACCTCGTTTATCAAACGGTGTCATGTGCTGACAATATCAAATATCAAGATCTTAGCAGCCTGTTTTCTGTGTGATCATCTTGTTAGCAAATACGCCTAATTTTGCGAAATTCCTTTAATTTTTTCTTTATGCTTCCCACGGCTCGCATCATTAAAGTGAGGTATATATTCAAATGTTCTCGTGCGCCTGACCCCTATCAAAATCGGTTTTGCCATTACCTTCGCTGTTTTGCAGGCCGGATCTGCTCAAGGCCAAGGCTCATCTCAAAGTAATAGTTTAAGTGTTGGAACTTGTAACGACATTGTTCAAAGTGTGCAAGTTCTGAAGGATGGCTTTAAGTGGACAGAGGGTCCAGCTTGGGATGCTAACAGAGGGCGATGGATTTTCAGTGATGTAATGGGGGATACGGAGTATGCCATCTCTCCTTCTGGAGATCTGACAACTCTTCGTGAAAATGCTGGTTTCCCAAATGGTCATGCTGTTAAAAATGATGGCTCGTTTATCGTCGCGCAGCATGATAGAACCCTCGATTCTGTCATGGGCGATGGTACTGAATTTGCTTTGATGTCAGATACTTATCAGGGGAAAAAACTTAATAGTCCTAATGATGTTGCTGTAGCGCGTGACAATTCTATTTTCTTTACTGATCCTATGTTTGGTATTCAGGGATTTGGACCTGAAAAGGCAGAATCGTCTCTTGGATATGCAGGGGTATTCCGCTTGAGTAATGGTTCTCTTGATTTAGTCAACAATGAACTTTCTACACCCAATGGTATCGCTATAACTAATGATCAGAAATCTCTGATAGTGTCAGATACCGGAACCAACACTTTGTACTCGATCAACTTAGATTCTTATAACGGTAATCCTGTTGAGGCGGTGAAGCTAGCTGAGCTTGCCCCTATTGCAGGAGGGGGGGAAGGTCATGGACCTGACGGCTTGCGTGTAGCGACGGACAATAAAATTTGGGCGACTGGTAAAGGTGGCGTTAATGTTTTGGAAGCTGATGGCACGATGAATTGTGCTATACCTTTCCCGAACCATGTTGCTAATCTCTCATTTGGTGGCAGTGACAACAAGCTTGTTTTAGCGACTTCGGCGGACAAAGTTTACACAATTACCTTGAAGTAGACCACTACTAATCATTCTATACCAGTCATGAAAATCAATTCTTTCTTTTTGAGATTCTGGGTATTTTCTTCGTTATCCCTCTATGGTTTGGCTGCGCAAAATGCGCATGCAACCGATGCTATTAATATGATTCCTATCCACCAAGTTGCACATTCAATTGTTATCAACAGGTCATGTGCTGTTGTGTGGGATGTCGTTTCTGACTTTGACGGTATATCTAATTGGTATTCGGGTTTTTCTGCAAGTGTTCATAAGTCAGGGCCGATGAAGCAGGTCGGTGCTATTCGTGAATTGACGCGTTCCGGTAGTGGTGTAATCTTCGATGAGAAATTGATTCTTTTTGATCCCTCAGGTTATACTCTTGCATATAGTCACGTTAAAAATGGCCCGGTCAAGGAAACGGTCAATCAGGTGAGATTAATTGACTTAAATAGTCGTCAGCAGTGCCTTGCTACATGGGGGACTACAATGAGATTTAAGCCTGCTCAGGCAAAGGATGCTGAAAACCTCAAGGGTCGTTTTCTCAACGCCTTTGAGTCAGTATTAACTGACTTGAAAAATAAGGTTGAGCAGTGAACTGCATTTAAGATTCCCTTAGCATTTTGATTTGCAAATAAAGGTCCGCAAAGGACCTTTTTTTGCGTGCAGCGTTTAAAATAGATTTAAATTTTTATGGCCAATGAGAATCTCGCTGTATTTACTTGCCATTGCAGGGACAGCCATTCTCTCTGGCAATCAGTCAGTACGGGCAGAACGATTCCCTAGGTCTCTTCTGGCGACATCCTCTCCTGTGATGGGGCAAGATTCAAAGCAATTGGATCTACTTGACCGTTGTAAAGCCCTCGCTCAATCGCTTGATCAGGTTAATCAATCCCTGCTTGATACATGTCTCAGTAGTAAAACTATCACTCCTGAGCTTAGGAAGCAACTTCAAACACTCAATCAAACTGTTGCAGATACATCTCTACTTTTGGTTGCACAATCAAAGCCTTTGACTTTGGAGATGCTTCAACAACAAATTAATACCCTAAGGAGTAAAGTCGATCAACTTGAATCGGAGGCGAACTTTAGTGCCTCATTAGCTCAACAACGGGAACAAGAGCTAGTTCAAACCGTAGATGATCTCACCAATGAAGTAAATACTCTCAAAGGTCAGCTGAATGAAACTATCGTAGACATTGCCTCTGTTGATGAGATCCCTGACGGAGTTTCTCCTGTATTTAAGCCAACAATTACTTTCAATGGTTCAGCTAATTTGCTTTATGGGGGAGTAGATGGAGATGAAGACAGCGCTGGTACATATTTGTGGAAATCTGATTTGTCGAGTGCGAACCGTGATTTCAGTAATCAATCTTTTTCTGACACTCCTCTGCAAGTAACTGGCGCTAACAACCGTGCAGGAGGTAAAGCATATCGTTATTATTTTTCAGGCCAGAGTCAAAGTACATTTCCTCCAAATGGCCTTGACCCCGTAAATCGTAAGACTGCTGAAAGTTATGCGATGGCATCGAGTTGGACAGGGGGCAAAGTCCGTTTCAACACTCTCCCTAACGGTGGTGATCTTGTCATTACTGATAAAAGTGATCCCAATTACGATAAATCCAATCCAAGAACATTGGATTATGGTTCAGCAAAGCAGCTTACTGTCGACTTCCAAGGATTACCCATGGTGCCCAATGTCGGCACGGGTGGTCTAAAGAATTCTGTCGAATTTGGTGACCAAGTCGATGCTAATGATTTCAAGATCAATAATCTTGGAAACGAAATCACCCTTAGTGGAATTTCTCTTTCAAGAAATGACGTACAAAATCTTATAGATCTTGGCAATGCATCGCGCCGAGCCAAAAATGTTCGTGATAATATGGATATTAATTATGTTGTTGGATCTGGCGAAACAATTAGCACTATTGCCTTTAAGTATGGTACAACTGCTTCCAAGCTACTAGCAATTAATCCTGAGTTGGGTCTTGATATCAGTCAAGTTGATGTTCTTAGCCAAGGTACAGAACTGAAAGTGCCTTCCAATATTAAAGCGAAATTAACCAAGGGTGATAATGTTGTTTCTCCTGGTGGTTTAGTTGATAATAAAGCTGCTTATGATGATCTTCTGAATCTGGCGATTGCTGAATATGGTTCGTTGACTAATGATCAGCGCCGTCAGGCTGAAGATACTGCTCAGCGTTTTATACGTGGTTTGGCTAAATCTGAGCCTGGATCTGATCCGACTAAAATCAATAATAATTTCATGAGGGCCTACACTTTCAACCATGATGTCAAGTTGAACCTCACGGCAAGTTTGTGGGGGCCTGATATGTTGCGTGTAACACTACGTCATCGTAACTATTTGCCATATGGGAGCCGTTCTAATTTTCCTGGAACAAACCTTGCATTTGGTTTTGGAGGGAATAACAATCAGGAGTTAACTTTTGATCGGCTTTGGTGGAAACTACCGGTGAGTGATAGCACTAGTTTTTGGATTGGAACTCGCCTTAAGGATTATCACTTCCTTCCAGTTCGTTATGGCAATTTTTACCCAGTTGAACAACAAAATTACTTCTTTGCAACGGCTGCCGGTATGCATGATTATGTCGGATCGGGTATCGGTTTGACTGCTAATAATCTTGCTGATGACTTCTTAGGGGGGCAGCTCAGCTTCGGTGCGGGCTATCTAGCTAATTCAAATGATGCCATCAATCCAGTTACCAATTCCTACGAACAAAAAGGATTAGTTGGTCGTGATACTCGCTTCCGAGTTCCTGTTCAGCTTGGTTACACCAGTGATGATGGATCTGTGATTGCATCACTCAACTATATATTCAGTAATGGAGATACTTTAAATTGCTTTGTTGGTACCACTCTTGCTTGTAATCCGTTCTACTACGATACTGATCAGATTAATCAAGTTGGTCTTTCATTCGGTTGGCAGTTCTATGAAAATATTTCCTTTAATGCGGCTTACAATGAAATTTGGTACACATCAAGATATGACAGCTCAGTTTTGGGAGTGTCGATGGTTGATTCCGGTGATCAAGCAAAAGCACGTAGTTGGATGGCCGGACTCATAATTGATGATTGGATCATTGACGATTCTAAAATTGGCGTTGCTGTTGGTAATGTCCCCTATATTTATGAGAACGACTCTGCTTGGGGTACTGATGAACCACCTTTCGCTTTTGAAACATGGTTTAACTGGGATTTAAGCGATTATATTTCTGTTCAACCTGGTGTCTTTCTTCTCACTAATCACGATGGTTTATCTGATGGTGGGACTGATTGGGGCATGACATTTAGAACATATTTGAAATTCTAATTATTCCTTTTTTTAATTGGTTTCTCCTCTAGCTTCTATGTCTTTTACCACTCGACTTATCACGCTTACCACTGTTGTTACATCAGTTGTTTTTGCTCCTTCAATTTCAGCTCAGTACCAGTCAACTACCCCAATTTTCCAGTTTCGTACAGATCAATCGTCCCCTTTTAAGCGTCTTTATTTTTTCGGAACCTCAGGGGAACGTCTAGATCGTTCTGAATACTATTTTGTTCTCAAGAAAGAAGAACAGCTTAAGAAAGGTGCTCAGCAGTTTGAGCTTACCATTCCTCGTGATTTTTATAAGCGTTTTAAATCGGCAACATTAAAAGTTTGTACTATGCAACGAGGAGGTTTTGTAAGAAAGACTAAGTGCCTTGATGATCTAGCATTTGCTTCGGCTTTTGATGATGGTAAGCAATCAGTTGTTTTAAGTCTCAAAAATGCTCCTCCGGCAGATCAAGATATTGCTTTTTATGCTTCTTTGATTAATCCTATTTCCAGTGGTCTTTATCAATTTAATTTGCTGGCCGGCTTAGACAAAGTAAATTCTAAGAAATATCTTGGCTCCTGGCTTATTAGTGTTAATTAGTTCCAAATTGTGCGATTGAGTCCCAAGTAAAAACTCTGTTCTTCTCTTTCTTTTATACTATGCGTGCAGCCTTTTCCATCGAGATATTTTTATTTAACTCGTATTATTTATTTGACAATACTGTTTATTGAATTTTGATCTTTTCTTTATACGTGCAATTACTTTCATTTCCGGTTTGTTTTAGTCTTTTGTAATCCCATTTGGGCTAGCGATTTTTTGGCTCTCGTTGATTTTTGTTATGCTGCTTAGGCATATGTGCCTTATATCTTTGCATTATCTGCGTAGGGAGCCAACATTTCTTATATCCTTTCTGTTTGATTGTTGATAATTCTTAGGTTGATATATTCCTTGTTTCCTTATTTGTTTTGCTTAGGGCTTCTGTTTGAAAAAAGTTTTGCTTATACTGAAGCATCTCGATTGACTTAGAAATCGTTCTTGATCACATGATCCATAGATCGTTCTGCAAAAGCTGCGATTGTTAGAGCTGGGTTCGTGGCTGCAGTTGCCAAAGGTATGAATGCAGCATCTGTGACGTACAGACCTTTATAACCTTTGACTCGACCGTACAAATCACATGCTTTCCCCATTGCAGCCCCACCACAAGGGTGTGCTGTCGCAGAGGCGTCTGCTTTTGTTTTGCGCATGGCTTCCGGAACATTATTTCTTGTTCGTGGGTCTGCGTCTCTGACTGCTTCAAATTTGGAGCAGGTGTGTTCCATACCAGCGACTAGGTCCTTCATGGCCGAACTCTTGCCGTCCCAGTGCAGAGTTGCTTTGTCGGATTTGGTGTCGTAATCCCAGTAGCCACTTTGCTTAGGTATCGACATTCCAAGGAACGTGATGGAGTTCTTGGGAGATACCCACATGGGGAATGCAATCATCGATTGGGGCCCAAATGGATTCTCGTCGTAGTCAGCTCCAAGAAAATGGGCTGGTCCGCCTTGCTTGTAATTCGTTTCTTCGCCAGCAGCAAAAACTGCAAATGTATCTCCGTTGTTACCCCAGTGCTTGCCAATTTCATCATTCAATTTCGGTAAGGTTCCTTTGTGCTTGGCTCGCATCAAAAGGGATGTTGTTCCCATTGACCCTGCGCCGAGGAACACCTTGTCTGTCTTTATTTTTTTAATAGATAGGATGTTCCCTTTGGAATCTATTTTGTTGTATGTGACGATAAAACCATTTCCGTCTTCTGCGATTTCCGTCACATTTGCATGGTCTTCAATACTTACGTTTCCGCTTTCTTCAGCATATTTCAAATAATTTTTATCGAGGCTGTTCTTGTATCCGCTATTAGAGCCGTACCAGATCTCGCCTGAAATGGCACTTGGCTTCAGGGCTCCATTGATTTCTTTTCGAACAACGTGCCAGTTTGTTCCAACGTTCAGGCGTTTGGATGGTACTCCTGCAGCCTGGATTAGAGCGTTGCAGAGACGTGCATTTTTGTAGTAGGGAGTATTAAGAACATCGTCGGGGATCGGTCCGGCTTCCATCAGCTCAATCACGCGTGGATAATATTCCTTATCCATTTCTTCGTAGCTCACTTCTTTTGGATAGCATCGATTGAAGTTCTTTTGCGTCGGCTGCAATAAAACTGTGTTGTATACGAGCGATCCTCCTCCTACGCCGCAGGAAGCCCAAACGGTGATTCCGTCCTCGCTGAGCGTTTCGATCATCCCCGTTTCCTTTTCAATCTTCACTGGTTTGAAGATTGGTGCTTTGTCTGTCAGCCAACCAGAGCGGCCATCAGGATTCTCATTGGTGCAGAAAGTATTCTGCTTCTCGTCGACGGTCCACCGTCGTCCACGCTCGAGCACAAGTGTTTCGATTCCTTTTTCTCCGAGGCGATGGGCTGCGATAGCGCCACCAAATCCGCTGCCGATCACCACAGCCTGAACCCTTGTTTTTTGTTCAGTGTTATTGCCTTTATGAGGCGAGTCTTTGGTGGACTGATGCCCTTTGCCAAATGCAGCTAGTACGGATTGACTGGCGACCGCTGCTGCGCCACCAATGAGAACGTTGCGTCGGGAAGTACGGAATGATGCCATTGATTTTTGGCCACAGATCTATATCTATTGTTCTAGCAGCGGCTTAATGCCTTGACTTGCTTCGTTCTCGGCTTTAAAGAAATTGGAAACGTCTCTTATGGTTGATGCCGTTGACTTGCTGCACTTTGGGGGGCTCACTATTGTGCCTGCATGTGATGTCTCCCCTATGGCTCTTGCGGGGCAACGGCGTTTAAGTTTCTCTTGGTGATGTAGTTTCAGAATTTGTTCGATTAAGTATCAGTGAGTAGCACCAGCTGCGTAGTTTCATTGCATGGGCTGAGCCGTCAACATGCATTCCCGTCCCCTTCGTGAAGGTTTCCGTTGTCTCCAAGAAGTGCTAACAGCGCTGTCCCCAGTTGTTTTCCTGTCGCCATATCCCAATCATCTATGCAATGATAAGCATATAATCCATCTCCTTTTTTATTGAATTAATTTGGTTGTACCGTATTCTTGTCGTTGCGTCATCTTTTGTATTGAGGTAAAATATATAAAAAGTGAATAAAATAATGCGTTTTATGTGCCCAAGATGGCTTGTATTTTTGTTTTATCGGTCAAACGGATTGTTTCTCGGTATGTATGCGTCACGCCTGCGCGTGTGAGCGTCGATCTCTTCTAACTGCCTTACATGCACTGTCCATCCTCTGATGACAGTCCCTTGGCAAAACCGCTGGGTTGCCTTGGCACGTTTTGATTGTTTACCAACTATTCTCGCCGCCTAACGTCGCTTTGAATGATGCGTTTGTTGCTACTGGGTTGCACCGGGTTTGTCGGTCGTGAGCTTGTTCCTCAGTTGCTGCAGGCAGGTCATCAGATCTCTCTCGTCAGTCGTCGTCTCCCCAGGGGGTATGACAGCGAACGAGACGAAGGCCGAATTAATTGCATACAGATTGACCCATCACAATCTTCCAGTTGGTTAACTGAGCCGTTAATCAATGCTTTGGCCGACGCTGATGGAGTGGTGAACCTGGCGGGAGAGCCCATTGCTGAGAAGCGCTGGACCGAGAGCCACCTGAAGGTTCTTGAAGACAGTCGTTTGGAAACCACCCGCCTTTTGGTGGAAGCGCTCATGACCTGCGCAACGCCTCCTGCGGTCCTGGTGAATGCTTCGGCAATCGGTTACTACGGGACAAGTCCTGACCAACGCTTCGTTGAGACCAGCCCGGCTGGTTCGGATTTTCTTGCGTCTCTCTGCAGCCGTTGGGAGGCCGCGGCCACTGCGGCTCCCTCGGCCACGCGTCAGCTCACCCTTCGCATCGGCATCGTTGTCGCCGCTGATGGTGGTGCATTGGGCAAAATGCTTCCGGTGTTCCGCACCGGCTTTGGTGGTCCGATCGGCTCGGGGCAGCAGTGGATGAGCTGGATTCACCGCAGTGATCTCTGCAGCTTGATTCAGCGTGGTCTCGAGGATGAGGCATGGTCAGGAGTGGTCAATGCCGTTGCGCCCGAGCCGGTCTCCATGGCGCGCTTTGCCCAGGAATTGGGCCGTTGTCTTGGGCGCCCGAGCCTGCTGCCTGTGCCTGGACCAGTGCTGCAGGTCTTGCTCGGTGACGGCGCCAAAGTTGTTTTGGAAGGTCAGCAGGTGGCCTCATCCCGCTTGGAAGAGCTGGGTTTCAGTTTCCGTTTTCCAGATTTGGCTTCTGCAATCGCCGCTTCCACCAACTGAGAACGCCATTCACCAGTGCCGCCATGATCAAAAGGCTGATGGCCGGTGCAAAGAGTGGTTGCCAAAGCTTCTGAACCAAATCCATCGGCTCCTGCTGGCCCTGTAACTGGGCCAGAACGGCCCATCCGAAAAAGCCTGCTCCCAGCAAGACTGCAAGCAGGTTCAGCATCAGAAGCCGGTCCAGCCAACGCTTCCACATCGGTTCCTGGGGGGAGGTCATGGCAGCAGACCGCTGATGGCTTTTGCCATTCTCAAGCCCCCGCCCCGATCCCCGAGCCGTCGTTGTGCCTCCTTTCGGCAACATCGCTTCAGCTCCTCATCCCATCGGCTGCGATGCAGTAGATCCAGGCAAAGAGCAGCCGATGCCTCGAGATTCTCCATGCTGCTTGCCTCCCCAGGGGCGCAGAACACTGTCGGTCCCAGCAGCCGGCGCTGAGCCTCGGCAAACGCTGCTGTGAACTGGGGCCCACCGCCAGGAAGCTGAAGGACAGGTCGGCACAAGCCAACGGCCTGTTCCACTGCCGTACCTGCCATCCCGAGCACTAGATCGCTGCTTTGAAGAACGGCCTGGAAACCATTGCGATGAACATGGATCGCTGGTGCTCCCTCTTGCAACAACACTCCGGCGTGCAACGTCCAACCCGCCCGCTTCGCTAGCACTGCCAGCTCTTCATCCCGGAGGCTGGCGACCAGAGCCAGATCCAGGCTCAGGTCCTTCCGCTGCGGCAGTCGTGTCAACAGCTGCAGCATCAGGCCCAGGTTGGCGTCTAGCTCGGGGCGGCGACTACCGGGCAGCAGACCAATGCGCTGGGCTGCCGCTGGTAGCGCTGGTGTCGCCGTCAGCACAGGATCCATGAATGGATTCCCCAGAAAGTTCACCGGTCGTTTGAGTTGCTGGCTGAGGTCATCCGCTGTGAGCTGGTCCCGGCTGAAGATCTTGAGAAAGCGATGGCTGCGGAGCAGAGCAGCGCAGGGCCAAGGCAGACGCAGCTTTCCCTCGTAATGGCTGGAGTAAGCCACCAGATAGGTGGCAACGGGCCGACGACTTAACCAGCCGGCGATCACTGGGATCACATCCCCCACCACCAGGATCAGGTCAAAGCGTTTTCGTGACAGCAGCAGCCGCAGAAGCCTGCGTAGGAGGTAGAGGATCTGTCCCTGAACGAGTTCGGTCAGACGACCTCTCAGGCTGGTGTAGCCCAAGCCGCCGGTGCTGAATTCATGGCTGCTCCCCAGGAGGGTGATTCCTGCTTGTTGATAAGGCCCGCCCAGGCCAGCCAGGGGCAGGGCCGTCACCGTATGGCCGCAATCGATCAGGGCCTGGCCCAGGAGGGCGCCGGAGAGATCCTCCCCATGGCCGTTGCTGAGCAGCAGGATCGTTCCCATTTACCACATCCAGCTAGGGCTCATCGGCGGGGATGACTCATAGCGTCAGCCAGGCCCTGACTTTCTCCAGCGCTGCCCAGTCCGGTCGCCGCTGCTGACCGTCATCGAGGGATCCCTTGAGATCCTCAGCAACCTGGGGGGCCATGGCAAGCACCTGCTGCACCACCTGGATGTGGTCGCGGACTCCTTTCGACTGGGTTTCCAGCAGCGCCAGGCTGAGATTGATGCGGGCCTGGGGATCCTGCGGGTTGAGTTTCACCGCGAAGCGGGCTGATCGCAGCGCCTCCTCCGGTTGCTCGCAAAGCAGTTGAAGCCAAGCCAGGCATGTCCAGCCGGCGGATTGCCTCGGTGCTGATTCGGTGATCCGCAGGAAGTCGGGGAGGATCTCCGCAGCGCTGGCACCGGCCTGATAGCGATCCATCGCCTGCTCGAACAGGCTCTCCTGGCTGGAATCCATGGGGGAGCGTGAAACGTCCTTCAGGTTCCCATGCGGTACCTCAGGGATCAGACGGCGAAGGAGCTGCCGCAGCCGCAGGTCTGGGTGGCGTTGGGATTGGTGAAATTGAACCCACCGCCGATCAGGGCCGTGCTGAAGTCCAACTGCATTCCGTAGATGTACAGAAGGCTCTTGGGATCACAGATCACCCGGAAACCTTTGCCTTCAGCTGATTCGTAGTCGTAAGCCTCGTCGTCTTCGAGGGTGTCGGAGGCGGGCACAAAATCCATCGTGTAGCTCATTCCGCTGCAGCCGCCGGAACGCACTCCAACCCTCAGCACCTGATGCTCCCCCTGCTCGCCGCAGAGTTTGGCCAGCTGTTGCATCGCTGGTTCAGTGATCAGGATGCCCTTGCCGTCTTTGGCGGTATGGGCGGGCGCTTGATCTGGGGTAGTGGTCATCGTGGATGCCGGCGCTGCTCTCAGTCTATGGAGCCCTATACATAGAGTCGCCCAAGTTGCACATTGTTTGTGCGGGTCGCGATTGTCGGTTCCGGTCTGTCCGGCCTCTCCGCTGCAGTGGATCTGGTGGATGCCGGCCACGAGGTCAACCTGTATGAAGCACGCACCTTCATGGGCGGTAAGGTCGGAAGCTGGGAAGACCCGGATGGCAACCACATCGAAATGGGGTTGCACGTTTTCTTCTTCAATTACGCCAATCTTTTTGCGCTGATGAAGAAAGTGGGGGCTTTTGAAAATCTGCTCCCCAAGAACCACACCCACTTGTTCTGTAACAAGGGCGGGGATCTCCGTGAACTCGATTTCCGCTTCCCTATCGGTGCTCCATTCAATGGACTGAAGGCTTTTTTCACGACCCCGCAGCTTTCGTGGATCGACAAACTTCGCAATGCCCTGGCGCTTGGCACCAGTCCGATTGTGCGAGGGCTTGTGGATTACGAGGGGGCGATGCGAACCATCCGAGCCCTCGATTCAGTCAGTTTCCAGGATTGGTTTGTGGGCCATGGCGGGAGCATGGAAAGCATTCGCCGGATGTGGAATCCCATTGCCTACGCCCTCGGTTTCATCGATTGCGAGGCAATCTCCGCCCGCTGCATGCTCACGATCTTCATGATGTTCGCGGCCAAGACCGAAGCATCCAAGCTCAATCTGCTCAAGGGTTCTCCCCATCGCTGGCTCACGGGGCCGATCCTTGATTACATCCAGCAGCGTGGCGGAAAGCTTCACCTCCGCCACAGGGTGAAGCAGGTGGAGTTCAGTGAAGGGGAGAATCCAGAAGTCACGGGTCTTCAGTTGCAAACTCCCGATGGTGCAATCCGCGTTGAAGCGGATGCTTACCTGGCCGCTTGCGATGTGCCAGGCGTTAAAAAGCTGATACCCAAGGCCTGGCGTCGCTTCCCGCAGTTCGATGCGATCCACAAGCTGCAGGCTGTGCCGGTGGCGACCGTTCAGCTTCGTTACGACGGCTGGGTCACCGAACTGGGGGATGCAAACGAAGCCAGACGACGCGATGTGAGCACTCCCACCGGCTTGAACAACCTGCTGTACACGGCCGACGCTGATTTCAGCTGCTTCGCGGATCTGGCCCTCGCCAGTCCGGAGGATTACCGCAAGGAGGGTGAGGGATCTCTTTTACAGTGCGTCTTAACACCCGGTGACCCCTGGATTCCGAAGAAAGCGGATGTGATCGTTGCCCATACCGACAATCAGGTGAGGGAACTGTTCCCCTCCGCCCGCAACCTCAAGCTCACTTGGAGCAATGTGGTGAAACTCGCTCAGTCGCTTTATCGAGAAGCTCCTGGGATGGAGCCCTATCGCCCTGAGCAGCGCACTCCTATCAGCAACTTCTTTCTCGCCGGTAGTTACACCCGCCAGGACTACATCGACTCGATGGAGGGAGCCACGATGAGCGGCCACCTTGCTGCTGCTGAGATCCTCCAGCGTCAGGTGAAACTGGCCACTAATGCGGCGGTTGCCTGATGGGACGTTTGCTTGAACACACCGTCACCAGCGTGGTCAGCGCGTCCGCCGATCGTGTGTGGCAGGTTTGGAGTGATTTGGAGGCCATGCCGAAATGGATGCGCTGGATCGAGTCCGTGAAAACCCTGGATGACCCTGATCTGACTGACTGGACTCTCGCGGCTCAGGGGTTTCGCTTCCATTGGAAGGCCCGGATCACCCAGAGGGTGGAGGCCCAACAGCTCCACTGGGAGTCGGTTGGTGGATTGCCGACCAAAGGTGCTGTGCGCTTTTATCCAGAGGCGCCCGATCGCACCGTGGTCAAGCTCAGCGTCTCCTATGAGCTCCCTCGGGTCTTGGCACCACTGATGGAACCCAGCATTCTCGGAAACATCGTCACCAAGGAGTTGCAGGCGAACCTTGACCGTTTTCGCGATCTCGTTGAAAGCGGCGGCTGATCGAGCCGTCGGACTTGCGGCATTGACGCTGGGGCCTCTGGCCCTCGTTGCCTGTGGTTCTCCCGAACCCCCTCCGGTGAGCATGCCCTCTCTGGAATCTCTCCCTTCGGAACCTCAACAGCTGCCGCGTCCACCTCGGCCAGACCTCGGCTTCATTCCTCTGCCGACCGTTGAGGACGTTCAGCAGTCGGCCCCTGGTGGCAGGGTCGATCCCTTTCAGCCACTCTCTTCAGAGCAGGTTGAGGTCGATTCCGATGCCGCAGATGCAGTGTTTGACCCTGCATCCGGTCTCACCTTGTCTGGGGTTCTGCGGGTGGGTCAACAACGGCGAGCTTTGGTTCAAACCCAGGGACGCAGTGGTGAACTCTGTGAAGGGGCCGATGGTCGCTGCGTCGCAGACGGTGATCGGCTGTTGCCTACTGGTTGGTCTGTGCTGTCGATCGATGTTGAGCAGGGTTGTCTCGCCCTCGCTCGTGAGGGTGAAGCCCAGGATTTGATCTGTCTCAGCTGAAGGCGTCCCTGCAGGCGGCAACGAGCCCGTCGAGGTCATGGGGGTCGGCTTCTGCATCGACTCGACCGAAGTGCTCATAACAGCTTTGACTGGTCTGCGGCCCAATCGAGATCAATTTCACGGTGGCGATGTGTTCGCTCCACCGTTCACCAAAGCGTTGCAGCAATAGCTGGGCGGAATGGCTGGCGGTCTTACCGCTGCTGAAACAGATCACATCAACGTCCTCAGCGGCAATCGCTTCAGCCGTGGGTTCGGGCATTGTCTCTGGGCAGCGGGATTCGTAGGCCGCCACCTCCACCACCCGCACCCCCGCCTCGGCAAAGACATCCGCCAGCAGGGTGCGTCCACCGCTCTGTACCCGCGGCAGCAGCATGCGCAGCCCGAATCCGGACACTGGAAAGTTCTCGATCAGGCTGTCGGCTACAAACCGGGGAGGCACGAAATCGGCCGGGGCGCCGAGGCCATCGAGCAATGCTGCTGTTTTGCGTCCCACCGCAGCGATTTTCAGGCTGTCCGGCCGGCGCGCCAGGCAGCTGCCGCGTCGTTGCAGCCGTTGTTCCACCGCCTGGACGCCGTTGGCGCTGGAGAACACCAGCCAGTGGAAATCCTCCAGTTCATCGAGGGCATCGTCGAGGGGTCCCCAGTCATCGGGGGGACCGATCACCAGGGCTGGAAGATCCAGCACGCGGGCACCCTCGGCTTCCAGCAGTCTTTTTGCTTCTCCCTGTTGGTTGGCAGCGCGGGTCACGACCACGGTGCGGTTGATCAGTGGGGAGCTCAAATGATTGGCTCCACATCCAGCTTCACCAGGCCTTGTGCCTTGTCGCGCAGGGCCTGGGCTTCCCTGTCACGGCCCTGTTCCCTGAACAGCTGGATGGCGCTGCGGAAACTGTCACGGGCCCCTTCAATGTCGCCACCCAGAAGCAGTGCAACGGCGTGGTTCTGATGGCAGGTGGCGTTGCGGGGGTCGAGATTGATGGCTCGGCTGTAGGCCTCAAGGGCTGCACCGATGTTGCCCTTCTGCCGCTGCATCAAACCGAGGTTGGCCCAGCCAAGCGCCACTTCAGGAGCGGCCTGGGTGGCGGCCTGGGTGAGCTGAAGGGCTTCATCCAGCTGACCCAGCTGCAATAGTCGTGCAGCCAGGTTGATGCAGGCTCCCAGGCTGACGCGTTGATCCAACGGGATGGCGAGGGCTTGCCGATAACAGTCCACGGCACTGGCGGGATCCGTTGGCGTCAGAGCCAGTGCGAGATGAAGTAGCAGTTCATAGCGTTCGCTGCCTGGCCCTGTCGCCTGCTCGAGCCCGCTGCGCAACAGGGGGATCGCCCGCGCGTGTTTGCCTTCACTCATCAGCAATCCTCCGAGCTTGGCGCTGGCGTAGGGATCTCCAGGGTGGGCGGCCAACTCGCTCTCCATGGCAAGGCGCAGCCTTTCTGCCTTGTCTGTGCCTGCCAGCAGCTCAGGGCGGTAGCCATCGTGAAGGATCGCTGGTTCCTGGTAATCCACAACGCGCCAGTGGGGTTCGCTGGTCAGCAGCTCCCTCACGCTGTCGTCGATCATCGAGTGATACGGACGGCTCCAGCGGATAGCGGCATGGCGACGGAATAGGCGGCTGACCCTGGAGTAGGGCGCCATGGCGGCTCCCAATTCATGTCGCAACAGATTGATCACCAGAACGTCTGGCTGCGCCATCAGCTGCTGCAGCTGGGGGATCACCTCCGCCCGCAACTGTTCATCGGCATCCAGCACCAACACCCAATCGCCCTTCAGAAAGGTCAGGGCGCTGTTGCGGGCGGGGGCGAAATCACCCGGCCATTCCATCCGTTCCACGCGGGCACCAGAGGCCGTCGCCACGGCCACAGTGGCGTCGGTGGAGCCCGTGTCCACCACCACCATTTCGTCGGCGATGGCCTTCACTGAGTCCAGGCACGCGGCCAGTCGAGCCTCTTCGTTGCGCACGATCATCGACAGGCTGAGCATCGTGGCGGCAGAAACTGGGCGGGAGGTTAAGCCGCTCAGTCGGTGAAATCAGCTGTGTCGCTTGATGTGATCTTTCCCTGAAGCAGAGCTTGAAGCACCTGTTGCTGAGCCTCCGGCATCTGCCCTGGGCTGTAGGCGGCTGGAATCGCTGGATCCAGCTCAGATTTCAGTTGGTCCCAGACGTAGGGGCTGCCATAGACCACCAGCCCCGCCAGTCGGTGCTGATCCTGTAGTTGTCGCACTGCGGCTCTCCAGGGTTCCCGCCGGTCCCGTTCTCCGCGGAAGGGGTTTCCTCGCAGGAAGATCTGCAGCAGCACTGGTCCTTCTCCCAGAAGCTCGAGCGCCAGCGGTGCTTCAGGGTCTAGTCGCCAGGGGGAGAGGCCCTGGGGGTGAATCAAGACGGGTTGGTAGCCCAGGATTTGTGGATGGTGCAGGGCAGGGGCCTGACCGCCCAGGGCCGGGCAGGGCCAGACGCTGTCAATGCGTATCAGATTGATGCCTTTGGCAGCAGGGATGCCGGCGCTGGGATGCAGCTGCAGGCTGGCCTGAACCAGTTCCTGTTCGAGTTCCTGGTGAGCCAGGTCAACGATGTTCGGGCTGCTGTCGTCGGCTGTTGCACAACGATCCAGGGCCTCCCTTCGTCGCTGCAGGGCTGTTTGCAACCGTTGCAGGGGAATTCTTCCCTCGCTCAGGGCCTGGCTGATGCCGCTGATGGCTGCTGCTGCATCAGCTGGCATCAGGATCAGGTCTGCCCCTGCTTCAAAGGCCAGCACGGCCGCTTCGGCGGCGCCGGTATGGCGGGTGATCGCCTCCATCACCAGGGCATCGGTCACCACCAGCCCGTTGAATTCCAGATCACGGCGCAGCAGGTCGTTCAGCACCTTTCTGGAGAGGGTGGCAGGCCGCTGTGGATCCAGCTGTGGAAGCAGCAGATGGGCGGTCATCACACTGTCGACCCCTGCTTCGATCAGCGCTTTGAACGGTGGCAGCTCCAGTTGATCCAGCCGCGCACGGTTGTGGGGCAGCACCGGCAGATCGAGATGGGAATCGCTGGTGGTGTCGCCATGGCCGGGGAAGTGCTTGGCGCAGCCCAGTACTCCACTGCTGGAGAGACCCCTCTGGAAAGCACTCGCCAGGGCCGCGACGGTTTCAGGCTCTTCCCCCCAGGCGCGCACATTGATCACCGGATTGTCTGGATTGTTGTTGACATCGCAGACAGGTCCCAGAACCCAATTGAGCCCGCAGCGCGTCGCCTGTTCGCCCGTGCACTGGCCATACCGCTGCGCAAGGGCCAGGGAGCGTTGCGGATCCCAGGCATGCAGGCGTGCTAGGGCCAGGGGTGGCACCAGCCAGCTGCCCCCCTCGAAGCGTTGGCCGACGCCTTCCTCCACATCGGCGCAGAGCAGCAGGGGTTGCTCACTCCAGCGCCGAAGCTGACGGGTGCGCTGCTGCAACTCCACGGCGCTTCCCCCGAGAAGGATTACGCCTCCGACGCCTCGCTGCAGCAAGTCCTGCAGTTGCGCGTTGTTCAGTTCCCACTGGGGATAGCGCCTCTGGCGGTCGTGCATGCTTCCGCTTGCCCGCACCACCAACAGGCTGGCGACCTGACGCTGTAAAGCGTCAGTCGGGTTGCAGCTCATCGCTCCCAGGCGGAATCTCACCGCGATCTCGCCGTTCGTCCTCCAGGCGATTCAGCAGCCCCAGCACCGAGGTTCCCTTTTCGATGCCGCGATCCAGCTGAAACACCACTTCGGGGGCCCGGCGCATCTGCAGTCGCCGCCCCAGTTCTCCGCGCAAGTAACCGCTGGCTGCCTGCAGACCTTCCATCACCTTGGGTTGGTCGTTGGCATCACCAAAGATGCTGACGAAAATCTTGCAGTGCTGCAGGTCTCCTGACACCTCAACATCAGTAATGCTCACCATGCCCTGGTGAACGCGTTCGTCACGGATGCCGTTAATCAGAAGCTGACTGGTCTCCTTGCGGATCAGGGCCGCCACCCGCTCAACTCGACGACCCTGTGCCATCACGCCATCGGTGCTCCACTTACCATGGCACGCAACACCAGCGTGAGGCTGATGCTTCCGCTGATGGCAGCTCCGACCAGAGCCACAGCGGTGACAGGATTGCTGCGACGGGCCGCCAGCGGTTCCATCACCGACGCCATCACTCCAAGGGTGAAAGCCACCAGATAGCGGGGATAGCGGGTGACGTTGACGAAAAACTCCCGCATGGTCTGGCGAGCACTGGAATCTGCTAGCTACTCTGCCGGGCCAGTGGATCGATTGGCCATGTTGGAACTGCATCAATTTCGACATTCCGCCTTTTGTCTGAAAGTGCGGATGGTTCTGCAGGCCAAAGGGCTGAGCTACCGCACCGTTGAGGTCACCCCAGGCGTTGGTCAGGTGGCGGTGTTCCGCTTGTCGGGACAGCGACAGGTGCCCGTGCTGGTGGATGGCGAAACGGTGTTGGCCGATTCGACCGCGATTGCTCTTCATCTTGAGCAGCGTGAAGTTGATCCGGCTCTCGTTCCAACCGACCCACGCCAGGCTGCACAGGTTCGATTGCTTGAAGATTGGGCTGATACAACGCTTGCCGCGGCAGTGCGCGTGGCCCTGGTCCAGGCGGCAGCTCTGGATCCGCAGTTGCGGGTTGCGTTGCTCCCGGATGATCTGCCCGATCCAGTCCGCAGAGTGATGGGTTCGATCCCCGGCGGCTGGGTCAGCAATGTGACGGAACTTGTGAACCAGAGCGAGCGTGCTGAACTGCTCGTAAGCCTTGAGCAGCTGTCGGTGGCGGTGCAGGCAGCTCCCTGGCTGGTTGGAAATTCGATGAGCCTGGCGGATCTGGCTGTGGCGGCCCAGCTTTCTCTGCTCCGATTCCCTGCGTCCTCCGGTGCGGCCCTCTCAGGACATGGGGTGCCTGGCTTGAGTGATCATCCCAAGCTGCAACCTCTGTTCCAGTGGCGCGATCAACTCGAACTCAGGTTGATGGAGCGGACTCTGGAAGAGGTGTGAATCGCAGTTGGTAGCGATGTTGGGCAACGGTCTGATCCCGCAGGCTTTCGCCTGGGGAGGCATAGCGCCCTTGCCATTGTTCGGCACAAATCGCCTCGCCGCAGCGGCTGTAGCGGCTAAGGGTTTCGATGCGGCTCAGCCGTGGTGGGCCAGGGGCATGCATGATCTGGAGTACCAGCTCGTCCGCCAGAAATGTGTCGAGCTCTCGCAGTTCCTGGCGTCGGCCCGTCACGGTTGTCTCCAGTTGCAGATCACCCTTGAGCCAGGCGATCTGGCGGTTCGCAGAGTCGGGATCCTCCTCCACCCGAAGCAGCTGCTCCCCCAGGAGGGCCCGGCCGATGGCGGTGGCGTTGAAGCTGCGATCCCCCACCAGCCGGCCGCGACGGTCGGGTCGGAATCGCGCTGAATGAATGAGGGGCTGCTCATCCGGGGCATCAACGTCGCGGCTCTCCACCTGCCACAGGCCGCTGAACCAATCGGGATAGACCAGGTCATCACGTTTGGAGGGCCTGGGTAAGGGTGCTGGCAAGCTCCATTCCGGCCACGCCTCGAGCCGCTGTTCAAGAGTTGACTGCGCCAATGCGGGATCTCCACTCAGCAGGATGGTGAGGCCGATCAGCAGCGCCCAAAAGCTTCGTCCCATGTCTGACCCCCTGATCCGTGCTCTTGACGACTATGTGGTGCTGGAGCCAGGCCAGCCGCAGCAGCTGCTCAGCGCCGCCGACACACTGACATGGTTAAGCGATTGGTTGCGCAAGCTGGATGAACTTCCGGCCGATCTTGCGGATCAGCCCGATCTGACGGCCGCTGCCCAGCGCTTGCTTGATACAGCCTGCGATCTGGAGATCAGCTCTGGGGTGACACTGCAGTGGTTCGCCGTGCGGCTGGAGCTGCCGAATCGCTGATCCAGAGCTCAATCGCCAGCGCGCTGGGTCGGGTCTTTCAGAAGTCCTGGCAGCAATTGAACAATGCCATCAGCGACGGCTTCAGGGGGCTCGTCATTGATGACAACCGTGAGATCCGCCTCCGCGTAAAGCCCTTTGCGTTCAGCCAGCAGTTCGTTCAATGCGGCTTCCGGATCGGCTTTTTGTAGCAGGGGGCGCACCGTTTTGTCGGTTTGAAGCCGCTTCAGCAGCTGCTCCTGAAACACATCCAGCCAGATCACGATGCCGCTGTGCAGTAGCCCCCAGTTCTCCCTCTGCGTCACCACCCCGCCGCCGGTCGCCACCACCAGGGAGTGCCGTTGGCTTATCGAGTTGAGCACCTGTTTTTCCAGTGCCCGAAATTCGGGCTCGCCGTCGCGCTGGAACATCTCGGCAATGCTGCAGCCGGCTGCCTGTTCGATGACAGCGTCGGCGTCAACAAAGCCATAGCCAAGCCTTTCGGCCAAAGGACGGCCGGTGCTGGTTTTGCCGCTTCCCATCATTCCAATCAGGTAGATGCTTCGTCCCCCTAGGCGTTGTTTGAGGGTGGGAGTGGAATCCACCATGCTCGAATTCGGCGTTAGCTCATTAGGATGACTCGTGGCAGGAACGTCACATGACTGAAACGAAGTTGAACGCACGGCATGGCCTCGGCCGCGGCTGTGTGATCACCAGGCGGGCCTGTTTCAGTGCCAGCCACCGTTACTGGTTGCCGGAGTTGTCTGCCGACGACAACGCCGCTCGCTTCGGGCCCTGTGCGCTTGCTCCGGGTCATGGTCACAACTACGAACTGATCGTCTCAATGGGAGGCGAGCTCGATACCGACGGCATGGTGCTCAATCTCTCGGAGGTGAAGCACGCCATCCGCCATGAGGTCACCGGTCAGCTGGACTTCCGCTTCCTCAACGAAGCCTGGCCGGAATTTGACGTCTCCACTCCTGAGGGTTGCCTGCCCACCACCGAATCGTTGATTCGAGTTATTTGGCAGAGACTCAGCCCACATCTGCCGATTACGGCATTGCGTCTTTACGAACAACCGGGCCTCTGGGCCGACTATCTCGGACATCCGATGGAAGCCTTTCTCACCATTCGCTCTCACTTCGCCGCCGCCCATCGTCTTGCTCGCCCCGAGTTGAGCCAGGAGGAGAACGAAGCCATCTACGGCAAATGTGCTCGGCCCCACGGTCATGGTCACAACTATCTGGTTGATGTGACGGTGCGTGGCGCCATCGATGCCCGGAGCGGCATGGTGTGTGATTTGTCGGCTCTTCAACGCCTGGTCGACGACCTGGTGCTGGAGCCGTTTGATCACACGTTCCTCAACAAGGACGTCCCGTTCTTCTCCGAGTGTGTGCCGACGGCAGAGAACATCGCGCTGCACATTGCTGATCGGCTGTCGGCTCCGATCAAGGCCATCGGCGCCAATTTGCACAAGGTGCGCCTGCAGGAAAGCCCTAATAACGCGGCAGAGGTGTATGCCGAAGTGCCTCAGCTGGAGATGACCCCAGCCGGTTTGGAAGCCGTTGCAGCTGGCTGACCCCGGTGGTGTCCCCTGGGTGCGCCTTGTACTGGCCGTCAGCCTCGACGGTCGACTGGCCCCCCCCCGAAGGTGGGGCAGCTCAGTTGGGGAGAGATGGTGATCGGCATGCACTCGAGCAGGCCTTGGTGTGGGCTGATGCTTGCCTGATTGGGGCTGGAACCCTGCGGGCCCATCAGTGCACCTGCTTGATCCGGGATCCTCAGCTTCAGCAGAGTCGCGTTGTTGAGGGGCGTCAGTCCCAGCCTGCGGCTGTTGTGGTCAGTCATCAAGCGGATTTTCCCCAGTACTGGCGATTTTTTAAGCAACCTCTGCGGCGCTGGCTGCTGGCACCTTCTGCTCCTTTACAGGGATTTGATCACTGGGTGCCGTTGGCCAAGACTTGGCCTGAACGGCTTCAGGCCCTTGCATCTCTTGGTGCTCAGCGGCTTGTGCTGCTGGGTGGTGCAGGTTTGGTGGCGGACATGCTTCGAGCGGATGTCCTGGATGAGTTGCAGCTCACCCTCGTTCCGTCGTTGTTGGGTGGTGAGCACAGCTGGGTTTCTGCTGACAAACGCTTGCTGCCAGATGCTTTGGCCCAGAAGGGAGCATGGACTTTGTCTGAGACTGAGATGCTCGGGGGTGATGAGGTCTTGGTCCGATACAGACGTCAGCGCGACTGAGAGGCTGATGAGAGTTCACGATCTCCTCCATTTGGGGGATGGAATTTGCTTGTTTTCTCTTATGATGAAATGAAAATTTGTTCTTTCTCTTTTTACAGTGGCTAAAAACAAGAAAAACAAGAAAAACAAGATAAAAGGTTCCAAACGTGCTGATGAGCTGATTGGAACTTCTCAAAATGATTTTGCGATCGGAAAAGGTGGCGACGATGTCATCACCACTTTTGAAGGCAATGACAAAATCAAGGGCGGATCTGGTGACGACATCATTACTTCCGGTACCGGAAAAGATAAGGCCTGGGGAGGAAAAGGTAATGATACTTTTGTCACTGAAAATGGCGCCTTGAATAATCCCAAAGAAGGATATGTGAAAATTATGGATTTTGAAGTTGGCGACAAGATTGAGTTTTGCGGTTGCGCCTCTGCGACGTTGGAGCAACGCGGCAAAAATGTCTGGCTTACCAAAGGTGACGACGTTAAAGCTGTTGTTAAAGGCGTCGATGTTGAGGATCTTAAAATTGATTATGGAAACAAAATGATCACATTTGTTGCCGATCCGCTGGCCTGAACGCTCTCAACCCATAACTCGTTATCGTTTGGCGGTGTATGCCTGCAGCGCCGCCAACATGACAGGCTTAACCGCTCGCTGGCATCGTTCGATCAGTGAAATTCCTGAGCAGCGTTGGCAGGAATTGGTTGGAGAAGATGCGATTCCCTTTTATCGTTGGGGATGGCTTGATGCCCTTGAACGATCTGGCAGCATCATCCCTAATCAGGGCTGGCAGCCGCTACATCTCGCCATTTGGCGCGGAGATAGTCCGATCGCTGTTGCGCCGCTTTATCTGAAAGGCCACAGCTACGGCGAGTTTGTTTTTGATCAGACCTTTGCACGATTGGCCAGTGACCTTGGCCTGCGCTATTACCCCAAGCTGCTTGGCATGAGTCCGGTGAGCCCCGTGCTGGGCTACCGCTTCCATGTTCGCTCCGGTGAAGATGAAGCCACTCTCACCGCAGAAATGTTGCGGGTGATCGACTTGTTCTGCGAGCAGAACAGCATCCTTAGTTGCAACTTTCTCTATGTGGATCCCGATTGGCGTCCCTTGGCGGAAGCGGCCGGATGTGCCACCTGGCTGAATCAGCAGAGCCTCTGGAGCCGTGGAGAAGATCGCAGTTTCAACGACTATCTGCAACGGTTCAACGCCAACCAGCGCCGCAACATCAAGCGGGAGCGCAAGGCGGTCGCCAAAGCCGGGCTCACCGTGACACCGCTCACCGGCGAGCAGCTGGATCTGGGTCTCTTCCAGACGATGCATCGCTTTTATCAACAGCATTGCGCTCGCTGGGGGCCTTGGGGCAGTAAATATCTCGAGGAAGGCTTTTTTGAGGCTCTTTCGGCTGTTCACCGCGATCAGGTGGTGTTGTTTTCAGCCCATCGCGGCGATCCACGCGATCCGGTGGCGATGTCGATGTGCGTACGCGATGGCCACCACCTATGGGGCCGCTACTGGGGCAGTAAGGAGGAGATCGATTGCCTCCATTTCGAGGTCTGTTATTACTCTCCGATTCAATGGGCGATTGAGATGGGTCTCGATTATTTCGATCCAGGGGCCGGTGGCAGTCATAAACGGCGTCGCGGTTTTGTAGCCCTTCCCAATGCCAGCCTGCACCGCTGGTATCACCCCCGCATGAGTGGCCTGATCCGGGCCTGGTTGCCCAAGGTGAATGAACTGATGGAGCAGGAGATCGAGGCTATCAATGCGGACCTGCCGTTTAAAGCCGAACAGCCAACCCTGGCTTTGTAGGTTGAAGGCATGACCACAACTCCGGAAGCACCGGCATCCATCGCCGCATCGATTGATGCTCTCGATCAGCGCTTGTCCCAGCGCTTCATTGCTTTGGATCCGAATGGATATTTTCTGATCAAGCTTGATCGTGATGCAGCCGAGTTGGTGCTGGAGCACTTCGGCAACACCATTGATGAAAAGGGGCTGGCGCGCGATTCCGACACCGGCGAGGTGTTGAGTTGTAAGGGGGACAATGCACCTCGACACCCATCAGCGGTGTATCGCGGACGCACGGCGAAACAGGTGGGGATTCAGCTCACCGAAGGCGACGGTCCCCATCCGATCAGTCGCCTAGACCATGCGCTGTACTTGGGGCGTGAGTTGCAGAAAGCGGAGCAGTGTCTCAAGGATGGTCGCAGCTACATGCAGGACTGAGACCTGATATCAATGAGATGTCAGGTGTTGACGAAATGAGGGCCGGATTGTGAGTTGAACGGACAATTTTGATCTAATGGTTATTTGCTAAGAACAAGCGCATGGGCGTCGCGATTTATCTCGGTTTGGTGGGCGCTGGTTTGGTCACGGCAGTCGTGCTCACCAAGGTGCTGAAGGGCATCAACCTCATCTGAGCTTCAGGGTTTTGCCTCCCTGTTGCCTCATCCAGATCAGGGCAACAGCAACACTGAGACCACCTGTCAAGCCAAATGCTGTGGACAGGCTTGCGGTCTTCACGAGCAAGGCTGCCAGCAATCCACTGATCCCGCCACCCCCGAGAAAGGCAATCTGACTCAGACCGGCCATGCGCCCACGCATCTCCTGAGGAGAGCCGATCTGGGTGATGAGGTTGCAGCTGCTCAATAAACCAGCAGTACCAGCACCAATCAGAAACGCCATTGCCAGGCTGAAGCCAGCTCCAGTGGTTCGTGCCATTCCCAGTTGGGCGATGGCGGTCACCAGTGCAAATCCCCCAAGGGTGAGAAAAGGGCGCTGACAGAACCTGCTGCTGTTGCGCTGCAGCACGACCCCGCCAAGGATGCTGCCCGCTGCAAGCACGCTCGTGAACAAGCCCAGATCGGTTGGTTTCGCCCCCAGTTGTTCAAAGGCAATCAAGGGGGCCAATCCCGGGTGATAGAAACCGATCACACAGAGAGCGGCCGTCAGGCAAAGCACTCCCCGCAGAGTGCTGCCGCAGTTCCGCCAGGCGCTGAGCAGGCTGGCATCGCTTCCGGCCTGGCTTCGCACTTCCCTGCTGCGTTCAGGCGTCAGCAGGAACATCACGCTGGCGATGGGAAATAGGTAGCTCGCTGCATCAATGGCCAGGGCCCAGGCCGGGCCTGTCGCCGCCACCAGCAAGCCACCGATCGGTGGGCCCACCAGTTTCCCCACGTTGAAGACCACCGAAAAGCTGGTGAGATAGCCCGCTAGTTGCTTGGGCTGCTCCACCAGAATCGAGCAGTATTTGTTGCGGGCGGTGAGTTCATAGGCGCCCGCGATTCCAACCAGCAGCGTGCTGAACAGCAACAGCATTACCTGCGCAGTGCCCTCCAGCAGCGGAATGGCCAGTGCACCCAGCCCTGCTGCAGCCAGCAGGGCCCACTGCGCCTGCACCAGCACCCGCTCACACCCCACACGATCGGTGCGCACGCCTGCTGGACCGCTGATCAGCAGGGTGGGGAGCGACAGGGCCGCAAAGTTCAGCGCCAGCACAAAGGGATCTACACCCCCTTTCATCAGGATCCAGCCCTTGGCTGTGATGCCGGCGAAGGAGCCTGCGGTGCTGACTCCGGATGCGATTAGAAAGAGCTGGCGTTGCTGGGCGGGTCGAAGTGGGAAAACGGTCAACCCTCGGCTCTTGCTGCAGCCACCATGGCGCGGGCACCAACGATCCGCCCGCTTAAGTCGTAGATATCAGCTCCTGTGATCTCAACCGGAACCATCGTTCCCGGAGCGGCCTGCTGCCCATCGTCTCCAGGGTGCACCTGTACTTCGCCGTCAACCTCCGGTGCGAAACGGGCGCATCGTCCAACCATTGCGCCGGTTTGAGGGTTGTACTGCTCGATCAGCACGTCCACAGTGCGCCCGACCCAGCTTTGGTTGCGTTGTTCTGAGATCGGTTGTTGCAGGGCCATCAGCGCATCCTTGCGTGCCTGGGCCACCTCCGGATCCACACGGTTGGGCAGATCAGCTGCGGTGGTGCCGTCCTCCGGGGAGAAGGTGAACACCCCCACATGATCGAAATGCTGGCGCTCCATGAATCGCATCAGGTGCTGGAAATGCTCCTCCGTTTCCCCCGGGAATCCCACGATCAGCGTGGTTCTCAGCACCGCATCGGGGAGTTGCTCGCGGATCTGATCGAGCAAACGGTCGTTCACGTCCGCTTGCCAGGGGCGGTTCATTCCCCGAAGTACCTCGGGGTGGCTGTGCTGCAGCGGCAGGTCCAGATAGGGCACCACATTGGGCACGTCCCGGTAAGCGGCGAGCACTTCGGGTGTGAGACCGGTGGGGTAGGCGTAATGCACCCGAATCCAGGGAATCTCCACCTCCCCAAGGGCTCTCAGCAGTTCCGCCAGTTTTGGTTTGCCATAGAGGTCGAGTCCGTAGTTGGTTGTGATCTGGCTGATCAGGATGAGCTCCTGCACGCCCTGTCCTGCCAGCAGATGGGCTTCCGCCACGATCGATTCGATCGGTCTGCTCCGCTGCTTTCCCCTCAGCTTGGGAATGATGCAGAAGGCGCAGCGGTAATCGCAGCCTTCGGCCACCTTGAGGAAGGCCACGGCCTCATCGGTGGTGCGTTGCCGCGGCAGGTGTTCATCCCCCACGAAGGTGGGCATGGCGCTCACCTGATTCACGCGTTCGCCGGCCTCAACCCGTGCCAGCACATCCACGATGTGCTGATAGTCGCCGGTGCCGACGATCGCCTTGGCCTCCGGGATTGAATCCAGCAGCTCCTCCTGGAAATGCTGGGCTAGGCAGCCGGCAATGATCAGTTCTTTCCCCTGCTCTGCCAGGCCCACCAGAGTGCGCACCGATTCCTCGCGGGCGTCCTGGATGAAGCTGCAGGTGTTGACCACAACCACTGATGCATCGCTTTCATCAGTGCTCACGCCATAGCCGGCTTCAGCTAGAAGCCCCACCATATGCTCGGTGTCCACACGGTTTTTTTCGCAGCCCAGATGGGCGAACGCGACAGTCGGTCGCGTTGATGTGCTCGTCATCACTGTGCCGGCAGGCCGTACTCACCCTACGGAGAGGTGCAAACCCATCAGAACTGACAGAATTCGGTGCACTTGATCGGTCCAGATGGGCACTAGCCGTCTCGTTAGTCGTCGTCGCCAGGATCCCGGTGCCAAGTGGGCCCGGATTGCCATGGCTGTGCTGGCCACCGTGGGTGTGATCGACACCGGCTCAATCACGCTCAAACGCTGGGGTTTGCTGGGCAACCTCAGCTGCCCGATGGGTGCGGATGGATGCGACAAGGTGCTGAACAGCCCCTGGGGAACCTTGTTTGGCAGTGTCCCTCTGTCGCTGCTGGGCTTGCTGGCCTATGGGGCGGTGCTGCTCCTGGTTCTGCTGCCCCTGTTGCCGGGCCTGCAGGAGAACAAGGCCGATCTGTCGCGCCGCACCTGGTGGGGTCTGTTCAGCCTGTCGCTCGGTATGGCCGTGTTCAGCGGAGTGCTGCTTGGGGTGATGCTGCTGAAAATTCAGGCCTTCTGCTTCTTTTGCGTTCTCTCAGCGGTCTTGTCGCTGCTGATGTTCGTTCTCTCAGTGATCGGTGGTGGCTGGGATGATCCCGGCCCGTTGTTGTTCCGGGGCATCCTTCTGGCTTTGGCGGTTTTGATGGGCGGCTTGATCTGGGCTTCCGTTGTCGATCCCGAACGGCCCGAGGCTTCCGTAACCGGTCAGGGGGTGTCCCCCACGGTGACCGGTGTCAGCTCTCCAGCGGCTGTGGATCTTGCCGATCACCTCACCGCGGGCGGAGCTGTGATGTATTCGGCCTATTGGTGCCCCCACTGCCACGAACAGAAAGAGCTGTTTGGCAAGCAGGCCAGCGATCAGCTGCAGGTGGTGGAGTGCGCGCCCGATGGTCGAAACAACCAGGCTGATCTTTGCAAGAGCAAGGGGTTGACGGGCTTTCCCAGTTGGGAGATCAACGGTCAGATTGATTCAGGAGTGAAGCCCCTCTCCGAACTGGCGGACCTGAGTGGCTACAAGGGAGATCGAAAGTTCTGATCAGCGCCGCACGGCCCGGGTGTGGGGCCCCTGGGCTCGGTTCTGCCGGGAGTGGCACTGCCACTGCGGCAAAGAGACAGGGGCATCGCTGCGGAAATGCCCGCCACGGCTTTCCTGACGGAACAGGCAGGCCTCCAGCATCAAGCGGCTGGTCAGCAAGCGATGGCGGTAGTCCAATAGCAGGTTCAGGTCTCGGCGAGTCCCGTCCGCTAGTAGCGATGGTCCCTGCGTCAGGGCATTGAGCAGGGGCTGGCCCTCCAGCCATTGCTGCTGCGCACTGATCTCGCGCAGGGCAGTGCTCATGCCGTGAACAGAGCGGTCCACACCGGCACGCTGCCAGCAGAGCAGCCGCAAATGTTCAATTCGCTCCATGAGTTCACCGCTGGTGACTCCGTGCACCAGCCCGTCACTGCAGGAGCTTGGTTTGGCAGGAACGTGAGCTGATGCGGGGGGAGGCCCCAGGTCGATCTCGGCCAGTCGATGGGCGAACACCAGGCATTCCATCAGGGAGTTGCTGGCTAGGCGGTTGGCGCCATGAACGCCGGTGCAGGCCGTTTCGCCGACGGCGTACAGCCCGGGTAAGTCCGTGGCGGACTGCAGGTTTGTGGCGACACCACCCATCCAGTAGTGGGCGGCTGGGGCAACGGGGACGGGGTGTTCCAGCGGGTTCAGACCGAATTCATCGCATCGATCCAGGATCGTGGGGAAGCGGGCTTCCACCTTGTCCCGAGGGATGGCAGAGAAGTCGAGCCACATCTGGTCCATCCCCTGTTCCTGCATGCTTCTCAGCAGAGCGCGACTCACCTGATCGCGTGGTGCCAGATCGCGCTGGGGCAGATGGTCCACCGGACTTTCCCCCCGGGCATCAACAAGCACGCCCCCTTCGCCCCTCACCGCCTCCGAGATCAGGAAGCACGGTGCATCATCCAGTCGCAGCGCCGTGGGGTGGAACTGCACGAATTCCAGATCCTCCACTGAAGCTCCTGCGTCCCAGGCGAGGGCAATGCCCTCGCCGCAGGCCTGAGCAGGGTTGGTGGTGTTGGCAAACAGATGGCCTCCCCCACCGCTGGCGAGGACCACTGCACGGGCACGGATGTCCTGTAAATGCGGACCATCCAGCACTTGAACGCCACAGCAGCGCCCTTGCTGCACCAGCAGCCGGGTCACCCGAACTCCTCGCCGGTGCAGCAATCCGGGCCGATGTTCGACCCGTTCACGCAAGACGTCCACCAGCGCCAGCCCCGTACGGTCCTGCACATGCAGCACCCTTCGATGGCTGTGGGCTGCCTCCAGGGTTGTGGCGAGGCGATCACCATCGCGGTCGAAGGCCATTCCCAGTTTTTGCAGTCGTTCCACCGCCCGTGGAGCTTCCTCCACGAGAAGCGAAACCGCATCCTCATCGCACAGTCCGTTGCCAGCCCGCCGTGTGTCGTCGGCATGGCTGGCGATGCTGTCGTCTGGACGTGTCACCGCAGCGATTCCACCCTGGGCCCATCGGCTTGATGAGCGGCGGCCGGTATTGCGATTTAGCAGCAACACGTTGAGGCCCGCCGGCAGTTCAAGACAGGTCATCAGGCCTGCAGCCCCTGCACCAATCACAACTAAATCCCATGCACAGGGATCAATGGGTTGATGGCTGGGGTTGGTCGTCATGCGTTCTGTCAAAAAAAGCCGCCGGAGTGTCCGGCGGCTTCGGAAGGACAGCGGTTAGGTCGCTGATCGCTCAGCGGTACTGACCGTCATTAATGCGGTCGTCACCTTCATTAAGGGCGACAGAGGGAGGAGTCACCGTGAAATTCTCCCGATACTTCTCAAAAAGCTCACGCTGCCGGTCGCTCAGATCGATCTTGAGCACTTCATCCACACTGTTGTAAGGACCACCCAGAACGATTTTTCCGGCCATGGTCGGATACATTCCTGGGAATTGTTGGAAGCGGCGCACTGAAGAATTGTTCAGGTCCACTTTGCCGTCGCGTTCGGCAATTTTGTCGTCCGCAACATTGCGGATCTCATTTCCGGAGTACTTGCCCACCAGGTCCTGGTCGGCTTGAACGCTCGCAGGAACAGCAAGGCATGCCATAAGGCCTGCCATCACAAGAACACCGGTCAGCCAGCTCAGCAGCCGCTTCATCTCAGCTCTCCGTCAGGGATCGGATCAGAACACTGGGCAGATTACAAGTGAAGTGCCTTGGGTCTTGGCCCTTTCTGCCAGCGGTTGCAGTTCGTTTCACTTGATCGTTGGCTGTTATTCGATGAGCCCGCTCAAGCCCGGTTGCAGCAGGGCTGTTAACAGAAACAATCCATCCACCCAAACCGTGGTCACCAGAACAGCTCCAGCCATTTCCCAATTTTCTCCAGTCATTCTGAGTCGCTGTCCAAATCCGATGATCACTGACGCCGCAAGGGCGAGACCCACGAGTTGGAAGGGGTGGAGAAGCTGCATTCCAGCGTTGTGCAGCAGCTCGGGTGCTTCATCGAATGGCGCCGTCACCACCGAAGGCCAGAACTTCATCACGCCGGTGAGGGCCATCATCAGATCGGTGCATGCAGTCCCGATCAGGGAGGACAGATAGAAGCTGCAGGCCAGGCGCCAACGACCGTTCAAACCAGTGATTGCCAGCGGCAGTGCAAAGGCTTCAACAGGGAGGTGCAGCACAGGATGAGCTCTGAGCCAGCCCCAGAACAAGCAACCCGCCAGCCAGCTGCCGCTGAATCCCACGATTAGCTGCCCCAGAGCGTTGCGCTGCTCATCTGCGCTGCTGCCGAGAACAACTCCGACGGCAAGGAGAACAGTGGTGAAGACGGCGGCACTAAATGGATGCAGACGCACCCATGGAGCCTGCAAAAACACCGGCAACACCACCATTGCGGCAGCAATGCGTGGAACCGACCAACTCCAGGAGCGATCGGGGGCTGTTGATTGCCAGGTGCCTCCGATCAACTCCGCGATTGTGAAGAAAGTGCCGAAACCTTAGAAGACCTTTCCGGTCCTTGTGCTCCCAATCACCGGATGGAACGTTTTGCCAGGAATAAGGTTTGCCGTGATGGGTGCCTCATTGATGCCTGATCCGGTCGCCTCGCTCAGTCTCATCGAGGCTTGTTGGCGAAATCTTGTCCTGGGAATTGTGCAGGGACTGACAGAGTTTCTGCCCATCAGCAGCACAGCCCATCTCAAGGTCGTTCCGGTGCTGCTCGGCTGGGATGATCCCGGTGTATCCGTGACCGCCGCGATTCAACTCGGCAGCATTGCAGCGGTGATCGCATATTTCAGATCCGATCTCCTACAGGTGCTGAAGGGGATCGGCAAAGCCTTTCGCCATGGGCAGTGGCGGGAACCGGAAGCACGTCTGGGAGTCGCCATGGTCGTTGGCACAATTCCAATTCTGCTCGTGGGGTTACTGATCAAATTGTTTTGGTCTGAGGGATATGAAACATCTCCACTGCGCAGCGTCCCTTTCATTGCCATGGTCTCAATCGTGATGGCCTTGCTGCTGGCTCTGGCCGAACGCCTTGGCCCGCGTCACAAGAAGCTGGCGGATGTCTCCGGGCGGGACGGCCTGATCGTGGGCCTGGCTCAGATGCTGGCCCTGATCCCCGGGGTGTCTCGTTCAGGCAGCACCCTGACGGCATCGCTCTTTGATGGCTGGCAACGGGCCGATGCGGCTCGGTTTTCATTTTTATTAGGTGTGCCGGCAATCAGCATTGCCGGCATCGTTGAGCTCAATCAGGCCTTTGCGGTCAGCGCACAGACGGGGCCTTGGCCTCTTCTTACCGGCATCGTTACCGCGGCAGTCGTGTCATGGCTAGCGATCGACTGGCTGCTCAAGTTTTTGCAACGCCACAGCACTTGGATTTTTGTGGCCTATCGATTGCTGTTTGGAGCTGTGCTGCTGGTCTGGTGGTTGCTCGACGTCTCAAACTGAAGGAAATACCTTCCCGCTGTGTGGAATGAGCCCTCCGCAGGCATCTCGGTGTCGGCGATCGAATCCGGTTCCGTGACCCGTCAGCCGCAGCCTGCGGTTGTGGATCAGGTTGAGCAGGGGTCGATCGGAGAGGAGCTCGGGTTCGAACCCGGCGATCAGCTGATGAGCATCAACGGCGTTCGCCCGCGTGATCTCATTGATTACCGATATCTCTGTGTTAGCGAGGAGCTTCACCTGGAGGTGCGCGACGCCTCAGGCGAGCTGCATCAGGTGGATCTGGAGAAGGATGCCGATGATGGTCTGGGTCTTGGCTTCACGGAGGCCCTCTTTGATGGCTTGAGGCAGTGCAACAACCACTGTCCTTTTTGCTTCATCGATCAGCAGCCTCCTGGCCACCGGCACAGCCTTTATCTAAAAGACGACGACTATCGGCTCAGCTTCCTTTACGGCTCCTATCTCACCCTCACCAACCTGACGGAGGCCGATTGGCAGCGCATCGATCAACAGCGGCTATCTCCTCTCTATGTCTCGGTGCATGCCACTGAGCCGAAATTGCGAGAGCGCCTTTTGGTGAACCCCAGGGCTGGTCTGCTGATGCAGCAACTGTCCTGGTTTGGAGAACGAGACCTTCAGGTTCACGCCCAAGTGGTGGTTTGCCCCGGTCTCAATGATGGGGCAGCTCTGGAGCGGAGCCTGCGGGATCTGGCATCCCATGGGAGAGGAGATTGGCCCGCAGTGCTTTCAGCGGCGGTGGTGCCGGTGGGGCTGACTCGCTTTCGTCCCCCCGAAGATGGCTTGGTTCCTGTGAGTCCTGCCTGTGCTCGAACCGTGATCGATCAGGTGGAGATCCTGCAACAGGAGTTTCAACAGCACCTGGGCACGCGTTTCGCCTGGTTGTCGGATGAGTGGTATCTGATCGCAGGCTTGCCATTGCCGCCACGTCTTGATTACGAAGATCTCCCTCAGCAAGAGAATGGGGTTGGAACGATCCGCGCTTTCCTTGAGGCGTTGGATGACGCCACCCGGACCCTGCCCGAACGAGTTGATCAGCCAAGGCGTTGCAGCTGGGTTGTGGGTCGGATTGTCGCCTCAGCTCTTCGTCCGGTCACCGACCGTTTAAGCGCCATCCATGGTTTGGAGGTTCAGTTGCTGGGCCTCCCCAGCCCCTACTGGGGACAGGATCAGGTTGTGACAGGCCTGCTCACAGGGGAAGACCTGCTCAAAGGGCTTGATGGGCTGGACCTCGGTGATGAGTTGTTGCTGCCTTCCGTGATGCTTCGGCAAGGACAACCCGTGTTTCTTGACGACGTAACCCTGGAGCAACTTCAGGAATCGCTCCTTGTGCCGGTGCGCATCGTGCATGGGGCGGCTGACATCGTGGCCGCAGCATTGGGTTCCGACTAGGAAAAAGTCCCTAAGCTCCGGCAAATCGTTGAAGTGTTGTGCGCCGGATCGCTGCCACCGTTGTTCTGGCTACTGGCGTTGTCGCCGCATCAGTCGCTCCAGTCCGTGGGCAGGACGCAGATCCCGCGAATGTTGTTCTTCCTGAGTCACGGACCGACCAGACCACGCTCCCGAGTGCTGTTGATCTCAAAGGTGATCGTCCCAGAGTTGATTCGGCAACCCTGCCACCGGCCGGGACCGACCTTTCAGATTCAGTGGGTGATCTTGTAGCCCCCCCCATGATGTCGCTTCCGGATCAGCCGGAACAGGTGCGGATCAAAGAGCTCAGGCCCCTCACCCTGGAAGAAGCACTTCAAATCGCTGAAGTCAACAGCCCAACGCTCAAAGCTGTGGCCAAGCAGGAAGAGCAAGCCAAAGCTTCTCTTCGTTCTGCCATTTCCTCCTGGTATCCCACCGTTGATTTGTCGGCCAACGGTTTGCCGGAATATTTCAAGTCGTACACCTACCGCAATCCAAAGTTCGTAACTTCGTCGATTCCTCAGCCCGATCCCCCCAGTGAGACCTATGGCCGTGAGTGGCGGGTTGGTGCAAATCTGCGTGTCTCATGGGATCTGATCAACCCAGCCCGTGTTCCTCAGATCGCCGCCGCTCGAGATAGCTATGAGCGGGTTCGTGATGCCTACAGAATCGCGTTAAGAGACTTGCGCCTTCAGGCCGCTACGTCCTATTTCCGCCTGCAGGAGTCTGATGAAGGGGTGCGTATAGGTCAGGATTCAGTGCGTGCTTCTCTGATTAGCCTGCGTGATGCACGGGCCCGCTACAACGCAGGTGTCAACACAAAGCTGGAGGTTTTGGAAGCCGAAACCCAGTTGGCTCGTGACAGGAGACTGCTTACAGATCGTCTGACAACTCAGGAACTCAATCGCCGCAATCTTGCTCGGTTGATGGATCTTCCTCAGGATGTGACCCCTACTGCGGCAACACCGGCAAAACCCCTTGGACTCTGGGAATCGTCGTTGCAAGAGAGCATCACCGCCGCCTATCAATTTCGGGAAGAGCTGGATCAGTTGATCCTGGATGTCTCCATTGCGAATAGTCAGGCGAATGCGTCGCTGGCTGCAGTGCAGCCCGTCCTCAGCTTTGTCAACAGCAGCAATACCTTTCGCGTTGAAGGTCAATCCAATCGAACCTCCATTGGAGACATCGATATGGGCGACTATCGATGGGGAGTGGATAACTCAACAGCGCTAACGGCAACCTGGCGGCTCTTTGACGGTGGCAGAGCCCGAGCTGAATACCGTCGCTTCAAGAAGGCCGCTGAGGAAAGTGAGCAAAATTTCGCCGCAACGCGCGACCTGATCCGCTTCGAGGTGGAAGAGAGTTTTGTTGGCTTGCGTGCTGCGATCCAAAGCATCGAAACAACCTCCAGCGAAGTGATCTCGTCCCGCGAGTCGCTGCGGTTATCCCAATTGCGTGTCCAGGCCGGGGTGAGCGCCCAGCGGGAGGTGGTTGATAACCAGAGGGATCTCACCAGCGCTGAAATTGGCTACGCCCAGGCGATTCGTCAGTACAACACCAACCTGGCTGAATTGCGACGTCGCACAGGCCTTGATGCGTTGATTGCCTGCCCCACCAACGTGTTGCCGTCTCAGAAACCTGAGGCCGCTGGGATTGAGATGCCGATTGAGCCAACCCCGCTCAAGTCCGCGTGCACCGCGGTCGCCGCGAAAGGTCAAACTGGATCCAACTCACAACCTGTTCAGCCCCTGTGGTGACTTCGGCGCTCAGTCCAGATCAGCTGAGCGCTGTGCATGAGTTGATTGATCGCATCCGGGAACGGCAGCTTCAAGATTTTGGTCGCATTGCTTCCGATGTGAAGCCCGATGGAACTCTGATCACAGAGTGCGATCGGTGGAGTGATCAGCAAATCGTGTCTGGGATTGCATCCATTGCTCCCGGTGAGGGTGTGTTGAGTGAGGAAGGCAAAACCACCGTGCCCTCATCTCGCGCCTACTGGGTTGTGGATCCCTTGGATGGCACCACGAACTTTGCAGCAGGCATTCCGTTCTGGGCGATTTCCATTGCCCGCTTTGTCGATGGACGACCCAGTGAGGTGTTTCTCGATGTGCCTGCACTGAATCAGCGCTTTGTCGCCCTGCGGGGGCGCGGTGCCACGCGGAACGATGAACCTCTCACTCCTGAGACGCGTTCGTCCCCGAACAGCGGCTGTGTTTCCTTGTGCAGTCGTTCAATCCGGGTGTTGCAAAGCAAACCGGATCAACCTTTCCCTGGAAAGATTCGTCTGTTTGGGGTGGCCAGTCTCAATCTGGTGAGTGTGGCTTTGGGGCAAACCGTGGCAGCTCTGGAAGCCACACCCAAGATCTGGGATCTGGCAGCGGCCTGGTTGGTTCTTGATGAACTGGGATGCCCGATCCGTTGGTTGGATGCCGATCCAGCCCAGCTGCAGCCAGGCCAGGACGTCAGCCAGGAGGGGTTTCCCATGCTGGCGGCGGCGTCCTGGGCTCGGTTGGCCAAGCTGCTGCCCTGGGGCGAGGCTCTGGTTCAGGGCTGACTGTCTGTTGCCGATGCGACATCGATGGGTTATGTTTATGGACTGCACGCGACTGAGAGGTTGTGTTGCAGAACTGGAGCCTGAGGGGCGCGAGCCTTGAAGTGTCTGCGGTTGCCTACGAGGCCGAGACGGAGAGATCCGACGGTGTTGTAGGTTTCTCAAGCGGTCGATGAGACCGCAATGACCAGCCACCACTTCCTGAAAGGGAAGGACGGTTCAAGGATGGTCGCACCTGGACAATTGAAAAGTTTAGGAACTGACGCTTTTATCGCGTTCGAGTTTGAACTGAGCCGCGAGGTGAAGTGAGGACTCGGATGATATTGCGATAAAGGTGTGAGGTCCCGTCAAAAAATTCGTTGCGTCGAAGTTATTCGCTGCAACAGGGAAGTTTTCACGAACTTCTTTGTTGTCGGTGTGCGAATGATGGAGCAACAACCGGATCTGAGATCCTGGAAAGTCATTGATAGAGAGATCTAGAGATGCACTCTTAAGAACCCTTTATGTGTCAGCTTAAAGGAGGCGACAACTGTTTCCAACGACTGTTGAGGAATGGGTGAAGCAAATCGAGTTGCGATAGCGAAAGTTATCAAGAGGACTTGATCTACAACGGAGAGTTTGATCCTGGCTCAGGATGAACGCTGGCGGCGTGCTTAACACATGCAAGTCGAACGAACCTTCGGGTTAGTGGCGGACGGGTGAGTAACGCGTGAGAATCTGCCCTCAGGAGGGGGATAACGGCTGGAAACGGCCGCTAATACCCCATATGCCGCGAGGTGAAATGAATTTCGCCTGAGGATGAGCTCGCGTCTGATTAGCTAGTTGGTGTAGGTAATGGCTCACCAAGGCATCGATCAGTAGCTGGTCTGAGAGGATGATCAGCCACACTGGGACTGAGACACGGCCCAGACTCCTACGGGAGGCAGCAGTGGGGAATTTTCCGCAATGGGCGAAAGCCTGACGGAGCAACGCCGCGTGAGGGATGAAGGCCTCTGGGCTGTAAACCTCTTTTATCAAGGAAGAAGATCTGACGGTACTTGATGAATAAGCCACGGCTAATTCCGTGCCAGCAGCCGCGGTAATACGGGAGTGGCAAGCGTTATCCGGAATTATTGGGCGTAAAGCGTCCGCAGGCGGCCCTTCAAGTCTGCTGTTAAAACGTGGAGCTTAACTCCATCATGGCAGTGGAAACTGTTGGGCTTGAGTGTGGTAGGGGCAGAGGGAATTCCCGGTGTAGCGGTGAAATGCGTAGATATCGGGAAGAACACCAGTGGCGAAGGCGCTCTGCTGGGCCATCACTGACGCTCATGGACGAAAGCCAGGGGAGCGAAAGGGATTAGATACCCCTGTAGTCCTGGCCGTAAACGATGAACACTAGGTGTCGGGGGAATCGACCCCCTCGGTGTCGTAGCCAACGCGTTAAGTGTTCCGCCTGGGGAGTACGCACGCAAGTGTGAAACTCAAAGGAATTGACGGGGGCCCGCACAAGCGGTGGAGTATGTGGTTTAATTCGATGCAACGCGAAGAACCTTACCAGGGTTTGACATCCTGCGAATCTCTTGGAAACGAGAGAGTGCCTTCGGGAGCGCAGTGACAGGTGGTGCATGGCTGTCGTCAGCTCGTGTCGTGAGATGTTGGGTTAAGTCCCGCAACGAGCGCAACCCACGTCTTTAGTTGCCAGCATTTAGTTGGGCACTCTAGAGAGACCGCCGGTGATAAACCGGAGGAAGGTGTGGATGACGTCAAGTCATCATGCCCCTTACATCCTGGGCTACACACGTACTACAATGCTACGGACAAAGGGCAGCAAGTTCGCGAGGACAAGCAAATCCCATAAACCGTGGCTCAGTTCAGATCGTAGGCTGCAACTCGCCTACGTGAAGTAGGAATCGCTAGTAATCGCAGGTCAGCATACTGCGGTGAATACGTTCCCGGGCCTTGTACACACCGCCCGTCACACCATGGAAGTTGGCCACGCCCGAAGCCGTTACTCCAACCCTTGTGGAGGAGGACGTCGAAGGTGGGGCTGATGACTGGGGTGAAGTCGTAACAAGGTATCCGTACCGGAAGGTGCGGATGGATCACCTCCTAACAGGGAGACAAACAATGATTTTGATGCCTGAGTGTTTTTATTCTTAGGCCGAAATCCTGTCACCTTATGGTCGATCGGTGCCTCAGCTTTGAAGTTAAGAAACTGCAGCAATGTGGTTTGCTTGATGGAAATTTTCAGTTCCTAAACTTTGTCTAGGTCACACCCCACAAGGGTTGAGTCTCCTGGGCCATTAGCTCAGGTGGTTAGAGCGCACCCCTGATAAGGGTGAGGTCCCTGGTTCAAGTCCAGGATGGCCCATTCGGTGTTGGGGGTTTAGCTCAGTTGGTAGAGCGCCTGCTTTGCAAGCAGGATGTCAGGAGTTCGAGTCTCCTAACCTCCACTGACCGAACTCAATCTCCATTGTCCGTAATTGGAGGATGAACTCGAGTGTGGTTTGTGATTTAGATATGTCCGCTGGAAGACCCCAGCTTCCTGTCATTCCAAAGTATGAGTATTCACTCAGGATTTGGTTGATAAGATGCTGGGCTCGAACTGAGCAATCAGTTTGATTTCTAGCAGAACCTTGACAACTGCATAGGAAAGTCTGGAAAAAACAAAGCATCTTACAGATGCATTGTTTTGAGTTTAATCTTTCGAAAGGAAGATTAAATCCAGAGCAATGAACAATTCTTTTGAGCAAGAGCCGAGACTCTTGAGCGTTCTTGGATTCGTGTCGAGCGAATCTGAGTTTGATTTTATTTTATTTTTCAGTGAAAACTGAGGAATAAAATTTAAGAATCTGCTTTCAACGGCAGCAAGCGTTCAAGAGATTAATTGGTCAAGCTACAAAGGGCTCACGGCGGATACCTTGGCACACAGAGGCGATGAAGGACGTGGTTACCTGCGATAAGTCTCGGGGAGCTGGAAGCACGCTTTGATCCGGGAATTTCCGAATGGGGCAACCCTTAATACGGCCAGCTGAATCCATAGGCTGGCACGAGCCAACCCAGCGAACTGAAACATCTTAGTAGCTGGAGGAAAGGAAAGTAAAAACGACTCCCTAAGTAGCGGCGAGCGAACGGGGAAGAGCCTAAACCGATGCTTTCGAGTATCGGGGTTGTGGGACAGCAACGTGTATCAGGAATGTTAGGAGAAGTGTTTGAATGACACGCCACAGAGGGTGAAAGCCCCGTAACCGAAAACTGAACTGAACTAGCTGTATCCCGAGTAGCACGGAGCACGTGAAATTCCGTGTGAATCCGCGAGGACCACCTCGTAAGGCTAAGTACTACTGTGTGACCGATAGCGAAACAGTACCGCGAGGGAAAGGTGAAAAGAACCCCGGGAGGGGAGTGAAATAGAACATGAAACCGTGAGCCTACAAGCAATGGGAGCCCTACTAAATAGGGTGACCGTGTGCCTGTTGAAGAATGAGCCGGCGACTTATAGGCACTGGCGGGTTAAACCGGAAATGGTGGAGCCATAGCGAAAGCGAGTCTGAATAGGGCGTTTGTCAGTGTTTATAGACCCGAACCCGGGTGATCTAACCATGGCCAGGATGAAGCTTGGGTGATACCAAGTGGAGGTCCCAACCAACTGACGTTGAAAAGTCACTGGATGAGCTGTGGTTAGCGGTGAAATGCCAATCGAACCCGGAGCTAGCTGGTTCTCCCCGAAATACGTTGAGGCGTAGCGTCTGATGCTCCAGCAGGGGGGTAAAGCCACCATTTCGGTGCGGGCTGCGAGAGCGGTACCAAATCGAGATGAACTCTGAATACCCTGTGTGTAGTCAGGCAGTCAGACTGTGGGGGATAAGCTCCATGGTCAAGAGGGAAACAGCCCAGACCGCCAGCTAAGGTCCCCAAATCAACACTAAGTGATAAAGGAGGTGGAATTCCACAGACAACCAGGAGGTTTGCTTAGAAGCAGCCATCCTCAAAGGAGTGCGTAATAGCTCACTGGTCGAGGGATTCTGCGCCGAAAATGAACGGGGCTAAGTGTTGTACCGAAGCTGCGGATTTTATGGTAGGGGAGCGTTCTATGTGGGGCGAAGCGTTAGCGTGAGCGGGCGTGGACTGCATAGAAGTGAGAATGTCGGCTTGAGTAGCGAAAACATGGGTGAGAATCCCATGCACCGAAACCCTAAGGGTTCCTCCGGCAGGCTCGTCCGCGGAGGGTTAGTCTGGACCTAAGGTGAGGCCGAAAGGCGTAGTCGATGGACAACAGGTCAACATTCCTGTACCGGTTATGTATTGGGAAGAGGGACGGAGACGGCTAGCCAAGCCAGACGTTGGTTACTGGTTCAAGCTTCCGAGGCGTTGAGGAGCGGCGAAAACGTTCCGAGCTGAGGGGTGAGTACGAGCTGCTACGGCAGCGAAGTTGGTGATGTCATGCTTCCAAGAAAAGCTCTATACCCGTTAATGCATAACTGCCAGTACCCGAAACCGACACAGGTGGGGTGGTAGAGAATACCGAGGTGCGCGAGGTAACTCTCTCTAAGGAACTCGGCAAATTAGCCCCGTAACTTCGGGAGAAGGGGTGCCACCGCAAGGTGGTCGCAGTGAAAAGGCCCTGGCGACTGTTTACCAAAAACACAGGTCTCCGCTAAGTCGCAAGACGATGTATGGGGGCTGACGCCTGCCCAGTGCCGGAAGGTTAAGGAAGCCGGTCAGCGTAAGCGAAGCTGGCGACTGAAGCCCCGGTGAACGGCGGCCGTAACTATAACGGTCCTAAGGTAGCGAAATTCCTTGTCGGGTAAGTTCCGACCCGCACGAAAGGCGTAACGATCAGGGCGCTGTCTCGGAGAGAGGCTCGGCGAAATAGAATTGTCTGTGAAGATGCGGACTACGTACACCTGGACAGAAAGACCCTATGAAGCTTTACTGTAGCTTGGTATTGTGTTCGGGCTCTGAATGCGCAGGATAGGTGGGAGATGTTGATCTAATGCTCGTGGGTATTAGGGAGTCAATGGTGAGATACCACTCTTTCAGAGCTAGAATTCTAACGTTCACCCGTTATCCGGGGAGCGGACAGTATCAGGTGGGCAGTTTGACTGGGGCGGTCGCCTCCTAAAAGGTAACGGAGGCGCGCAAAGGTTTCCTCAGGCTGGTTGGAAATCAGCTGATGAGTGCAAAAGCAGAAGGAAGCTTGACTGTGAGACCTACAAGTCGAACAGGGACGAAAGTCGGCTTTAGTGATCCGACGGTTCTGAGTGGAAGGGCCGTCGCTCAACGGATAAAAGTTACTCTAGGGATAACAGGCTGATCTCCCCCAAGAGTTCACATCGACGGGGAGGTTTGGCACCTCGATGTCGGCTCATCGCAACCTGGGGCTGAAGTCGGTCCCAAGGGTTGGGCTGTTCGCCCATTAAAGCGGTACGCGAGCTGGGTTCAGAACGTCGTGAGACAGTTCGGTCCATATCCGGTGTACGCGTAGGAACATTGAGAGGATTTCTCCCTAGTACGAGAGGACCGGGAGGAACGCACCTCTGGTGTACCAGTTATCGTGCCAACGGTAAACGCTGGGTAGCCATGTGCGGAGTGGATAACCGCTGAAAGCATCTAAGTGGGAAGCCCACCTCAAGATGAGTGTTCCCATGGGGTAACCCAGTAAGGTCACGGGGAGAACACCCGTTGATAGGCTCTACGTGGAAGTCCAGTAATGGATGCAGCGGAGGAGTACTAATAGACCGAGGGCTTGACCAACATTTTTGGTTCTTGCCTTTAGACATATGTTCTTTGTTTGATTCAGGCGCGCAACTTAAGTTGCAGATCCTATGCAGTTCTCAGGGTTCACCTCCTTGGGAATGTTTTGACTATCCTGGTGTCCATAGCGGTGTGGAACCACTTCGATCCATCTCGAACTCGGTTGTGAAACGCATCAGCGGCGACGATATTTGGGGGGTAGCCCCCTGAGAAAATAGCTCGATGCCAGGTAAAACATTCTCAAAAAAGAAGTGATGCGTAGACAGTTGACTGTCACCATCATTCCCCGAAGAAACCACCTCCTCGTGAGGTGGTTTTTTTGTGCCTTCCCCTAGGTACCTTCAACGTAGTAGCGTTAAAGAACGTGATTGTGATTTGGTGCGACGTCGTGCTCGCCTCGCATGGTTTGCCCACAGTCTTTGGAAGGCTGGCAACCGTTGGTGTAAGCATGAATGTGTTGATTTGAGTGCCGCATTCGCTTATTTCACGCTCCAGTCAATCTTTCCTTTGTTGTTGATTTCATTGGCCGTCGTTGCCAAGGTTTTTGGGCGTAATGAGAGCTTAGAAACGGTGCTTTCGGCTGTTAATTCTTTGCTTCCGCCCTCGGCTGTTGGTTTGGTTGATTCCACGTTTCGTGGCTTAGTCGCACAAGGGTTTGGCGCGGGTTTGTTTGGTGTTGTTGTTCTTTTACTGACGGCAAGTAATGCATTTCTGACATTGCAACGTGGGTCTGATCGTTTGTGGGAGGACTGGTCTCCGTTGCCTAGGCAACCTGCTCCTTTCTCGTTGCAAGCTGTTCAATTCATTCGCAGCAGATTGGAAGCTTTTTTGATTGTTTTGATAGTGGCATTGCTGATCGCCGTGCAACAGCTTGTTGTGGGTTTTCGTCAATTACCTGTTGAACTTTTGGATGGACTTCGGTTGTGGATTCCTGGGTTGGTTGATTTCACTCAAGCTGGGCAGATTTCTCGGTTTGGTCAATTCATTTTGCCGACAACGGTGTTGTCGTTATTTGCTCTGATGCTTCAGCGGGTTCTCCCCAGCAGGCGCGTACCTTTGAAGCCCCTAATACCGGGTTCAATTTTGATTGGATTCGCGCTCACAATCCTGAACAGCATTCTCAGCCTGAGCCTGATTTCCTTGGGCAATCGTTTTCAGGCCTATGGCGTGATTGGTGGTGTTCTTGTCTTGACGCTTTGGGTGTGGCTGATTGGTGTGATTCTTTATTACGGACAATGCCTAAGTGTGGAATTGGCCCTGCGCGTTCGACCTCGTCAACCGGGAGATCCGAACCCCGTACTGGTTTGAAATTACGGGCAAACTTGCGAAGCTATTGCGACTGTTTCTTCTGATGGTCTGAGCGATGAATCGTCCCCCAGCCATCGTTTGGCTGATCCTGCTTCTGCTGCTGCTTCCAACGGCAGCGGGTCGAATCCTCATTGATGTCGTCGGCGGAGTGGCTCTTGTGTTGGTGGCCGTCCCGTTGATACTCACGGGGCTTGGATGGATTGGCTGGAAACTGATGCAGGTTCAGGCGGAGCAGACTTCGAATTCAACGGTGAGTTCACAGGTGGGGGCCCGTACGGAAACAGCTGTGCCGGCAAGCGAAGTGACGATTGACGTGACGGCTCAGGACGTTGATTCCGATTCCTGAGATTGCAGCTGTCGTTCACGTAAAAACAGAAAAAAGGGCGCTGCGCAGGCAAAGGCCACGCCGAAGCTCAGGGGAATCGCCAACCACCAGCCCTTGATTTTTTGTCGTGGCCCTTCCACACAAATCCAGATCGTGACTGCGGTCGCCCCGATCAGAAGATCAGCGCTGAGAGAACGTGCTGCTGCGGTGCTGGATGCATCGGCCACAAATCGTGCCAAATCAAAGGCCTGACCTCCACTTTCAGCAATGAACTCCAGGTTGGCTTTCCAGGGCAGGATGGCTCCAAGCACGGAGAGGCCGAGGTAGATCCAGGGCAGTGCTTTACGCATCGTCAGGTGTTGATTCGGGGACGGGCTGGAGGCTGTCGGGATCAAGGGTGACCACGTTCGCTTCCACTGCTTTCAACAGTGCATCGCAGTGATCCAGATAGATCTCGCCATGAACCACCTGTTTCTGCAGGTCGGCCAAAGGGACGGTATCGCTCTGAAGGTCAGCCAACAGCAGTTCAACGGCCTGAAGGGCTTCTTCGTAGCTGAGCGCTGCAGCGTCGCTTCGCCATTCTTCGATGCGTGTGGTCCACTCAGGCGGAGATGTCATGACTTTGGTGAGGGGGCTGGAGCTCCACCCAGTCGACGCAGGTTTGAAGCACGCCATCTTTTAATTGAACATCCAGCTTGTCACCGCTCTTTGCCTGGTGTGAGCTGACGATGGCTTCACCGGTGGCCTGGTTTCGCACGAAAGCCAATCCTCTCAGCAACCAGCGGTCTGGGGATAAGGCAGATAGCAGCGTTCGCCGTTGATTCAAGCTTTGTCTCAGTTTTTCAAGCCGCAGCAAAGGAGATTGTTGAGCGAATGCGTAGCGCCGTTCAACCAGTTTCTGTCGTTCGCGAACGAGGCGGGTCTGAACCCAGTCCTGAAGACGTTTTTGCTGTTGCCTGAGGTGCTGAAATTCGGCGTTGCGATCCGGCAGCAGAGCAACCATCGCTGCTGTTGGTGTTGCCGCTCGATGATCGGCCACCAAATCAGCCACGGTGAGATCGTCTTCATGGCCGATCCCTGTCACCACAGGCACGGGAAAACGTGCCAGCTCGCGGCATAAATTCTCGCTGTCGAAAACGGCGAGATCCTCTCGGCTTCCTCCACCGCGAGCCAGCACCAGTGCGTCCAAAGCAAGCGTGCCGGCTTGTTCTGCAAGGTGATTCAGAAAGGTTTCAATGCGTTCACTCACCGCTCCCTGCACAGGAATGGGCACCACAAGCAATCGAGTCAGGGGCCAGCGTTCGCGTGCCGTGCGCAACATGTCGGCCAGAGCAGAGCTTGGAACGCTGGTCAGCACAGCAACCGTACGGGGCCTTTGAGGCAATGACCTGGATCGTTCTGGCTGGATCACCTCCTCGTCTTCCAGCAAACGGCGCACCCGTTCAAATTCCCTCATCACCGTGGTGAGGCTTGGACGGATGTCCAGCACCTGCACCGTCAGGTTTGCCCGTGCGGCCCAGAAGTTGAGTTTGCCCACCACGGTGACGCCGTCGCCGTCTTCAGGGCGGTAGCGGATTTGCCGCAGCTGCGAAGCCCACACCACGGCGGAAATACTGGCGTCTCCGTCGCTAAGGGACATCCAGAGATGCCCCTTCTTCAGTTGTGGTCTTGAAACGGTGGCTTCCAGGAGAAACCTTGGCGCAAAACCACGCTCCAAAAGATTCCCAATGGCACTGTTGAGTTCAGCAACCGAAAAGGTTGGGATGCGATCAGCGCTCAAGGCGGCGGTATGCAAAACCCCAGTAAGCACAGATCACGGAACTCACGGCCACGACAATCACGGCCCACGGTTGCGGGATCTGGGTGACTGCGATGGTGAAAATCACCATGACACTGCTTAACAGCCTTGCTCCGTCGCGACGGTTGCGGACGTATAGCGGTGCCAAGAGCTGCCTCTGACTTCACACCACTGTGAACCATGGCGTTGTCTGCCCAAAACACAAAAAAGCCTCCTCGAAGAATTCGAGGAGGCTGCCATTTGATTCCTTTTGGAATCAGCCCATACCAATTTGGGCAAGGATGCCTTGGCCGGTCAGGAGTTCAGTACCCAGACCGATCACGAAACCCATCATGGCGAGGCGGCCGTTCCAGGTTTCAGCGAAGTTGACGAAGCCGAAGCGAGCGTTGTCAGACATTGAAGGAATCAGCGAAGATTTCAATAATTGTAACAAAGGTTGGAGATTTGTTGCCTGCGTTTTCGGCACCGGGCGGAAAGAGGTATTCCCGTTACTGCTCTAGCTCAGCATGACGTCGCTTTGTCCATGCTGTGGGCTTTGCGTCGACAGGGTCATCGGGCCAGGGATGCTTGGGATAGCGGCCACGCATCTCGCTGCGCACCTGCGCGTAGCTACCGGACCAGAAGCTCGCCAGATCTTGGGTGCGTTGCAGCGGCCGGCCTGCTGGTGAAAGCAATTCCAGGGTCACAGGCATGTGCCCCTCTAGGATCCGTGGGCAATTCTGAGTTCCAAACATCTCCTGCAGCTTTACAGCCAAAACCACGTCGTCCTCGTCGTAACGCAGGATGACGCTGCGGCCTGATGGGATGGCCAGGCGCAGGGGTAGCAGTGTTTCGAGCCGTTTGCGTTGCGACCAATCCAAATGGCCCCAGAGGGCCTCTTCAAGTGTGTCTGGATTGATGTCGTTCAAGCTGAGACAGCCCATCAGGCATGGGCTTAACCACTCGCCCGCCTGCTCCACCATCAGCTCCCGATCTCGATCGGGCCAAGGCGATCCCAGGTGGCGATGAGCCAGCACCAAGCGCCGGCGCAGCTGTTCGCAACTGTTCGACCATGGCAGTTGATCCAATGTGCCGCCCTGTTGAAAACGTTCCAGCAACAGCTGCTGGCATCGTTCGGGTGCGACTGAAGATCGGGCTTTCTCTTGGACCACGAGTTCCCCCAGTTGCAGGCGGCGTGTGGCTCGGATCCGTCCTGAGGCTTCGTCCCAGGAAACGTGATCAACCCAGCTCCCCTCCTGGAGAGCCAGTTCCACGACCCGTTGATGGCTCAGGGGCAACGCCAATTGAATGCGTGTGTCTCGCTGGCCTGTATCGACCCTTGCAACAGCAAGGGCTTCCGCTGAGATGAGGGGATCTTCATCTCTCAGCATCGCGCCCCGCCCCTGGCGCAGTAAAAAACGCCCTGGTTGCCCAGGGCGCGCAAGTGCCAGCCACTGGGGGAAGGCGCACAGCACCAACTGGGCTGCATCGATGTTGGCATGACCATCGGATGGCTCAAGCATCACTCGCTTCAGTTGTCGCATCAGCTGGCGACTGCGCTCACGCAGAGAACCAAGGCGCTTGTCCTGTTCCATGGCCTGCAGGCGCAGCTGCAGATCACAGCCGGCGTGGTGGCTAGGCAATGGATCCCGCTCGCTCAGCATCGCGGCGAGATCACACCCCAGGCGGGCACGGCCGTGCCGTTTGGCCGCCAGCATCAGGAGCCCCAGCCGTGGATGTACGCCTAATCCCGTGAGCTGGCGGCCGATTGCGCTGAGCTTGCCGGTGGTGTTGAGAATTCCCAGTCCTGTCAGGTGCTGGCGACCTTCCTGCATGGCAGCTTTTGGTGGCGGGTCCAGCCAGGGCAAGGTCTCGCCGAGACCAGCTCCCCATTGCGCCAACTCCATCAACACGGGTTGAGGATCCGCCAGCTGCAGTTCCGGTGGACTGAAGCCTGGCCGTCGTTGCTGCTCCGCGGGCGACCATAACCTGATGCATTGACCTGGTCTCTGACGCCCGGCTCTCCCCCGGCGCTGATCAGCACTGGCACGGCTCGAGGGAACCGTTTCTAGTCCCTCCATACCGATGTTGTGGTCGAAGCGCAGCTGGCGACTGAGCCCGCTGTCGATCACCAGCTGTACGCCGTCGATTGTGACGGAGCTTTCAGCAATGGCACTGGCCAGCACCACGGTTCCATCGCAGGAATCCGGGCAGCGCTTTAATGCCGCGCTCTGTTGCTGAAGAGGCAGTTGTCCGTGCAGAGGAGTCACCTGCCAATGCCGCAGAGACGATGTCTGCTCCAGCAGTTCCTTGCAACGGCTGATCTCCATGAGTCCCGGCAGAAATACGAGAACACCACTGCCCCTGGGGAGTGACAGGGCATGAGCCTCGAGAGCCCGCAAGACCTGTTGCGGCAGCCTCTCGTTCCGTCGTGGAGGCTGGTGAATGGTGGTGACCGGGAATGCGCGTCCCTCACTGGACAGAACAACAGCCTCCGGCAGGCGTTTTCGCAAATCCGTGAGATCCAGGGTGGCGGACATCACCATCACCGCTAACTCCGGATGCAGCACCGGCGCCGCCTCTCGCAGTAGTGTGAAAGCCAGATCGCTGTCACGGCGCCGCTCGTGGAATTCATCGAACAGCACGCAATTCACGCCTTTCAGTGACGGATCGGCTTGCAGGCGTCGCAGGAAGAGCCCGTCGGTGATCACCTCTAGCTGCGTGTGGGTGGAGCGGCGCTGCTCGCCGCGTACGGCAAATCCGACGCGTTGACCCACCGCTTCTCCCAGGCTTGCGGCCAGGCGTTCAGCTGCGGCACGGGCGGCGAGACGGCGAGGTTCGATCATCCAGATCTGACCCGTTCGCGCAGCGCAGTCGCCAAGTTCTCCCATCAGAGCCAGGGGGACCCGGGTGGTTTTGCCAGCTCCGGGTGGAGCCTGCAGCAGAACGGTTGTTCCCGGCTGCAATTGCTCGCAAAGCGTCTGCAGCAGGGCATCGATCGGGAAGGCCGTCAAGCCGGTGACGATGTCAGTGGATCAGGTTGATGAGGCCCAGGAGCAGAAGAGTGGTGATGGAGGCAAGGGCCGCCAGCAGCCGAATCAGTGGCCCCAAAGAGAAACTAAGGCTGTTCACGAAGAAAACCTTAAGAACTGAATTGAGACAGTTTTAGGCCTGAACGGCTTGCTGAAAGGTTTTGCTTTGCACGGTTTTACAGACCAGTCGTTCAACGCACATGGCGTGTGCCATCCACGGGGTGGTATTCCTCGCCGGTCAGCTCTTCAAAAACGATGGCGGGCAGGCCCGTTTCAAACATGGTTTGCAGTGCTTCCTTCAGATACGGATTCCAGCCGCCGGTGCTGACTTTGCCGTGCCGAACAGTCCAGTCCCAGGTTCCCTGAAGATCGCGAGGAATCCGCCCTTCCCTGTCCCGACGGGCCACCAGATCAAGGGATTCCACCAGTCCCACAGTGACCGGATCCTTCCCATAAGCGGGGGTCAGGCTCAATTCCAGCCGCACAGGATCTTCCTTGATCAGGCGCAACCTGAAACGGGGGGGCAATTTCACCCCCTTGATGACTGCGGCGACGATGCGTGTGCGCTGATCCACTCAGAAAACCCTGATCAAATCCATACAGATGCCCGGATGGAACATCCCTTACCCAACTTATTCAGCGCCGGTCCCGGATTCCGTTGCTGGAGGTTCATCCTCACCACTGAATCGAACCGTGAGCAGGGCTTCCTCGGTGATCTTCCCGTCGTTGTCCAGCAGTTCGGGATGCACCGTGACCCGTCCGGTGCGGTCCTTTGGTTCGCTGACGGGACCACTGGCGGCGCGAAACCCTTTGCTCATCACCTGAAAGGCCTGCCAAAGCAAGCCCACAAAGATGGCGCCGTAAAGAAGGGGGAACAAAGCGTCGAGCATCGAAGGCCGGAGCTTCCAGCTCTCACATCCTGACGGGCGATGGCCCCGATCGGTCGTACATCGTCACAGCTCGGAAGTTCAAACATCTGTGCATTGCGTTTCAGGCTGCTTACGGTCGGGTTCAGCTCTCCAGTGGCGGTGACTCCGCCTTTGCATTGATGAATCGCTCTTTGCTCCATCCGCTGCTGCTGGCTTGCTGTATGACGATGGGAACTGCCGCTCCTGTGGTGCTGAGGTCGGGTCCGGCCCAAGCGGTTCCGTCGAACCTCTCCCGTCAGTCGTTCGTTGCCGATGCGGTCGCTCGCAGTGGACCTGCGGTTGTCACCCTCGAAACAGCACGCACCGTTCAACGGTCTGCGATTTCTGGAATCCCGCGAGGGTTGCTGATGGATCCCTTTTTTCGTCGGTTCTTTCAGGCTCCTGGAGCACGACCACCGCAACAGCGGGTGCAGCGCGGTCAGGGCAGCGGAGTGATTTTTGATGCCAAAGGGCTGCTGCTCACCAATGCTCACGTGGTGGAGGGGGCAGACACGCTGTCGGTGGAGCTCACCGATGGTCGTCGCGCAGAGGGGGCAGTGGTGGGAACGGATCCCTTCACCGATCTGGCAGTGGTGCGTCTTGAGGGGAAGGGGCCCTGGCCGACGGCAGTGCTGGGCGATTCCGATCGGGTGCGTGTGGGCGACTGGGCCATTGCGGTGGGGAACCCCTTCGGATTGGAGAACACCGTGACGATGGGCATCATCAGCAACCTCAATCGCAATGTGTCGCAGTTGGGTATCTCAGGGAAACGCCTTGATTTGATTCAGACCGATGCAGCCATCAATCCGGGCAACTCCGGAGGGCCGCTGCTCAATGCCGACGGTGAAGTGGTCGGGATCAACACGTTGGTGCGATCCGGTCCTGGGGCAGGACTGGGATTCGCCATTCCGATCAATCGGGCTCAGACCATTGCGCGACAGCTGGTGGCCACTGGGCGTGCCAGCCATCCTGTGATCGGTATTGGTTTGGCTAACGGCCCGAACGGCCCTGTTATTCGCTCCGTTCAGCCTGGAGCTCCGGCTTCAAAGGCTGGTCTGCGGCCTGAGGATCAAATCGTGGCCATCGATGGTCAGCCCATGAAAGGCGCTGCTGATGTTGTCGCCGCGATCGATCGGAAGGGTGTCGGTCGTCTTCTGACTATGACCATTGTTCGCGGCGAGGCGCGTCTGGAGATCAGCCTGAAGCCGATGGATCTGGCTCAGTTGAAATCCTGAACCAGTCCGGCTCAGGTGTCGGTGTCCTTCAGCTGCTCGACACAACGCGTGATGCAATCCCCATCATCCAGGGAGCAGGTGGTGATGCATTCGAAATAAGTTTCCACTGCATCCCAGGTTTGGTCATGGGGACCTTGGGCCATCGAACGATCCAAGCCTGGGCGGGGAACCATGGTCATCGATTGCGCGGTTGGTTTTGTCAGCCTATGCACACGCAATCCACTGGTAAAGGAAAATAAGTTTTCCTGCCTAGATGTCTGTGAAGTTTTTGGGCGAAACGGCAAAACCCTAGTCAGGCCGTCTTTTTGCGTCGTTCCTGGCGGGCCTTCTGTTTCTCTCTGTTGGCTTTGCGCTTCGCTTCTAATTCTGCGGCCAGTACTTTCTCCTGTTTCAGCGCTCTTTCTTCTTCTTTCTTCTCAAGGTAGTAGGTGTAATCACCGCGATAAACAATCAGTTCGCCATCGCGAAGTTCCACGATCCGATTGGCGACGCGAGAGATGAAATAGCGGTCGTGAGATACCACTAACAAGGCTCCTTCGTAACCGATCAGAGCGTCTTCCAGCATCTGTTTGGCTGGGATGTCGAGGTGATTGGTTGGCTCGTCCAGCACCAATAAGTTGCAGGGGCTCAACAGCATCAGGGCTAGTGCCAGCCGTGCTTTTTCGCCGCCGCTGAGCTTCCCTACCTCCTTGAAAACGCTGTCATTGCTGAAGCAGAAACTGCCCAGCAGGGAGCGAACCTGGGTCTGAGTCCAGTCGGGAACCGCTTCGAACATGGTGTCGATCACCGTCTTGCTCAGGTCAAGAGCTTCCGCCTGGTTCTGCTCGAAGTAGCGCGCTACCACATTGTGTTCTCCGAGCCGTGCGGATCCTTCATCCGGTTGTTCCGTTCCCATCACCAGGCGAAGCAGGGTTGATTTGCCCGCACCGTTGGGGCCCACAAAGGCGATGCGGTCGCCCCGTTCCACCTCCAGCTCAGCGCCAAGAAACAGGATCTTGTCTCCGTAGCTGTGGGTGAGGTTGTCGATCACAGCCACCAGGGCACCCGAGCGAGGTGCCGGTGGGAACCGGAAGCTCGGGCCCGCCACGGATTCGATCGGTGCCTCCACGCGCTCCACTTTGCTGAGTTGTTTCTCCCGACTTTTCGCCTGGGTGCTGCGGGTGGCACTGGCACGGAAGCGGTCGATGTAAGCCTGCTGCGAGGCGATCTCTTTTTGCTGGCGGTCAAAGGCGGCCTGGGTGGCCTCCTGTTCCAGCAGTTTCTGCTCGAGATGGTCGGAGTAGTTGCCCAAATAGCTTCTGGACAGACCACGCTCGGTGGACACGATCTGATTGCAGACGCGATCGAGGAAAGTGCGGTCGTGACTGATCACCACAAGCGCTGCGGTCTGCTCACGCAGGTATCCCTCCAGCCACTGAATGGTTTCGACATCCAGGTGGTTGGTGGGTTCGTCGAGGAGGAGCAGATCGGGTTCCTGGAGAAGAATCTTGCCCAGGGCGATGCGCATCTGCCAACCACCGGAGTAATCCCGCACCTTCCGCTCGGCTCCCTCGGGGCTGAAGCCGATGGTTGGCAGCAGTTTGTCGACACGGGCATCGAGCTCGTAGCCGTGCAGTGCTTCGAACCGGCTCTGAAGCTTGCCGAGCTCCTGGATGAGTTCATCCAGATGATCTGGATCTTCGGAAGCCTTCTCAGTGCCCATGTCTTCCTCCACCTGCTGCTGGCGGTTCAGAACGGTTGCCGCTTCACCAAAGGCCTGGAACAACTCCTGCCGAACGGTGCGATCCGGATTGACGTCGAATTCCTGCTGTAAAAAGGCGATCCGAGGTTCTCCCTGCCGCACCACCTGACCGCTGCTGGGTTCTTCGTGCCCGGCAATCAGCCGCATCTGGGTTGATTTGCCGGCTCCATTCACGCCCACCAGGCCGATTCGGTCACCGGGTTTCACCTCCCATGTGACATTGCGCAGCACTTCACCGGTCGGATAGATCTTGCTGACGTTCTCGAGTCGCAGCACCTGTCGCGGTCGTGGATTCTCCATCATCCCTGCCGGCAGAATTGCGCGCAGTGCCAGGGAATTCAGTTCATGCTGAAGCTGGAACAGCTCGCAGCCGTCGTGGTGGCGGCGGGTTTGGCGATCGTTAGCTACCTGCTTTTTTTCAGCTGGGCAGGTGGCGGTAGTTATGAGCGGCCTGACCCGGCCAGCGATCAGGCTGCGCTGATCGGTTTCAAAGACCGCCCCTCGCCTTGACCACCCAGCGCTGACTGGCTTCATCGTCCAGGCTTGCAAGGTGTGCGCGAACTTCCTCCGGATCGACGGGTAAGCCCTGTTCACGGCCAAAGGCGCAAATGGACTCCATGGCACCGCTTGGGTCCTGGAGGGCCTGACGAAACAGAGCCTGGGTCTGCTCGGGATTGCTGCGGATGCGCTCATAGAGAGCGGCGGCATTGCCGGACATCAGCTTCAAGACGGCTCACCGAACGTTATGAACTGCGGCCCATTTCGTCAGGCGGCCCGTTCATCAAGCAGGTCGTTCATCAAGCAGCCTGGTCGAGGGGGTCGTCGCGAAGACCGAGGGCGGATGCATCTTCCATGCTGCGGGCGTCCATGCAAAGAACCTTGCGCAGCTGGGCGTAGTTGGCGGCCTGGGAATTGCGCCCCTCCTGGGCTGCGCCGTATTCGGCCCGCTGCAGCACGTGGTGCAGGTGGGTGAGCAGATACGTGCTGATTACTGCAGACACGAGCACGTCGCTGTTTTCATCGCTGCGGCGGGTGCTCCTGCGCCGGTTGCCGCTGGAGCTCGGCCGGGATGAGCGTCGACTTTGCGTGCGCCGAGTTTGTGAAGCGGGAGTCGCCTTGGTTTCAGTCATGGGGGTTCTCCGAGGAGGACCAATGCCCTCACCATAGTCATGGATACTACCCTTGCGGAACTCTGTACACTTCTTGGTACCTGAGACTCCCTCTGGGGACCCGGTCGTGCCTACGCGTCAGACATCGTCCAGCGGGAAGTCCAAGTCCCCAAGGATCCAGGTGGTCCTGCCCGAGGATCTCTGTGCACGCCTGTCAGCCCTTGCAGAACAGGAGTCGCGCACGGTGAGCAACATGGCCCGTGTGTTGATTCAGCAGGGAGTTCAGCAGCATGAGCAGGGGAATTCCGGTGCCTCTGCCTCTGGCCATTCACCATCCTTGAGAGCCCCATCCCGCGAGGAGCGTTTTCGTTCGGCCCTCGAAGCTCAGCAACCGCGTCGTTTGCGCGGGGCACCACGCCGACTCCGTCTGTATCGCCCCTGAGAGAAGGCGGCGGATGTCAGCCAGGCTCCACCCGCACCCCCAGTCGAACCGCTCTGGCAGCACCGGTGACGGCAGGGGCATTCCCATGGTGATCGCGTTCATGCCACCAGGCCAGAAGGGCGAACACCAGCGCTTCCCTTGCCTCTGCATGAATTCCCTGCCCGTCGCTTGAATCAACAGCGCAGCCGCTGCAGCGGCGCTGCAGCTCAGCCATCAGGACGGGATTGTGGTTTCCGCCGCCAGCCACCAGAAGCTCAATCGGCCGGAATCCCTCTCTGGCAAACAAGTGGTCGAGGTCTTGCGCGACGACAGCTGCGGTGAAGCCCGTGAGCGTGGCGACGGCATCAGAGGGGGAGATCGCTTCCATCTCCTTCAACCTCCGACTCAGGTCGTCCCTTCCAAAGGATTCACGACCGGTGGACTTCGGTGGCGCAGCCTGGAAGTAGTGCTCTTTAAGCCAACGATTGACCAGTTGTTCCTGGCACAACCCTGCCGCTGCCATGGCGCCATCGCGATCAATCGACCGGGCCCCTGCGCTGAAGTGCTCCACGGCCAGATCAATCAGGCTATTGGCAGGTCCGCAATCCCACCCCAGCACCGCCGCGTCGATGTCCGGTCCGCAGCCCGGAGGAATGAGCGTCAGGTTGGCGATCCCCCCCAGATTCAGCAGGCCGCGCCAGCCACCCACCCTCCCGAGCAGAGCGGCATCAGCGCGTGGAACAAGCGGCGCGCCTTGGCCCCCTAGGGCGAGATCCGCGGCACGGAAGTCATGCACCACCGGTCTCTCCAGCAGCTGTGCCAACAAAGGTGCCTGCAGCAACTGCCAGCTCGCCCCGCGGCGCCTGGCGCTGGGCGGTCGATGCCAAACCGTTTGTCCATGGCAGCCCACCAGGGCAGCCTTTTGGTCGGGATCCGCCGCTTCAGCCGCAGTGGCCTGTAGCTCCGTGGTCGCTTCAGCCAGATCGAGCCAATCCGCGGCCGAAAGGGGAGCCCCCTGCCCAGCTGCAATCAGTTGGGCCTTCAGCTCAACCGGGTAAGGAGTGTGTCGGTGGCGAAGCAACTTCCAGCGGGGCCGTTGCGGAGCTCCGTTGAAGCGGGCCAGTACGGCATCGACACCATCTGCGCTGGTGCCGCTCATCAGGCCGAGGCAGAGCATGGCGTAGGGCTCAGGTTTTGGGCAGGAGTTGCAGGTCGTCGACCACTCCCATCACCACAAGAAGATGTCCTTCTTCCAGCACGTGAGATGCCGGTGGATTCACCACCAGATTTTGTTGTGGACCGGCAGCCAGCACAGTCACGCGGAAGTTTTTGCGCAGATTCAGATCCCTCAGAGACCGCCCCACAAATGGTTCCGGAACCTTGATCTCGTCGATGCAGTGGGTTTTGTCGAGAGCCAGTCGTTCCATCAGGTTGGGGCGGACGAGCTCAAGTCCCAGGCGCTCCCCCTGCATGCGCGAGGGGAAGATCACGCGATCAGCGCCCACCCTCTTCAGCATTTTCTCGTGCAGATCGCTGGTTGCTCGAGCGATGACCTGCTTCACCTGGCTGCCGTCGCCATCTTTCACGATCAGCGTGGCCGTGATGCTTGCTTCGATCGGCTCGCTGATGGCAACAACCACCGTGTCCATATCCAGAACCCCCGCTTCGCGCAGGGCCTCCTCTTCCGTGCAGTCCACAACGCGGGCCTCAACACTGGGCTCCAGCTGACGAAGCTCATCGATCGCCCGTTCGGAGCGGTCCACCGCCAGAACTTCAGCACCGCTGTTGAGCAGCTCCCGACATACGGCAATGCCGAAACGGCCGACACCAATGATCGCGAAGCTGAGTCGCTCCGATTCCTGAAGAGGGCTCCACTGCCACCATTCCCTCATGCGCTGCACCCCTGGTCACGACGATCAGACATAGAGATCTTCGCGCGGGTATCCGATCCGATTCTGACGATGCATATGGATCTGCTCCTGGGTCATCGCTTCCCAGATTGCACTGAGGAGCAGCAGGATCCCCAGCCGTCCCACGAACATGCCCAGCATCAGCACCGCCTGACCGAAACGCCCCAGTTGCTCGGTGACGCCCAGATCCAGCCCCACGGTGGAAAAAGCGGAGATGCAGGTGAACAGCATTTCAAGAAAGGTGAATGGCTCCTCTCCGTTGAGGTTGCTTGCAATGCTCAGAAGAAGGGCCATCGCGAGCACGAAAAGCAGCGAAGCACTGGTGATGCTGAGGGCCCTCAAAACCACCTTGTCCGAAATCTGGCGATTGCGAATCACCACGGTCTCCCGACCCCGCAACGTTGAGCGGGTAGCCGCCATAAGCGCTGCAACAGTTGTTGTTTTGATGCCTCCACCGGTGCCGCCTGGGCTCGCACCAATGAACATCAACGTAATCAGCAACAGTGTTCCCGAATCGGTGATGTTCTCGAGAGAGAAGGGAACGGTGGTGAAGCCCGCTGTTCGGGCCGTCACCGATTCGAACAGGGCTGTCATCCAGCGTTCCGGCCAGTCCATGCCGATGAACACCTCGCCGCGGTTGAGCCATTCCGTCAGTGCCAGTCCCACTGTCCCGAACAGCACGAGCAGTGCAGTGGTCCGAAGCACTAGGCGTGTATGAAGACTCAGACGGCGGCGACGGCCCCCGCTGCGGAGGCGGAACCCTCGGTTGGCGAGATCGCTGGTGACCCTCCAACCCAGGCCTCCCATCACGATCAACACCATCACCACGCCATTGACCACCACATTGGTGTGGTAACGCTGAAGGCTGTCGGACCAGAGACCGAACCCGGCGTTGTTGTACGCCGAGATGCTGTGAAACACCGCAGCCCAGAGTCGCTCGCCTCGGTCTGGGATGTCGCTGAATCCGAAGCTGTACAGCACCATCGCTCCCAGCAGAATCACGAGAGCGGCAGTGAGAGCGATGCCTCGAAAGGTGCGGCCCACCCCCCCTACACCAAATTCATCCAGGGCCTGACCACGGTCCAGCCGTCGTCGTAGGCCAGTTCCCTGCACCACGAAGCCCTGCAGGAACGTTGTGATGGCCATCAGCCCGAGACCTCCCGAGAGGATCATCAGAGCAAGAACCGCCTGGCCGAAGCCGGTGAGATCCGTGCCGATGTCAATGATCGAAAGACCGGTCACGGTGATGGCGGAAGTCGCCGTGAACAGCGCTTCCCAGAGCCCCACATTGCTGCCTGAGCACAGCGGTGTGGACAGAAGAATGGTGCCGATCACGATCACCAGTAATCCGGTCACCACTGTGAATTGCGGCACCGTCAGGCGCCGTTGCCAACCCTGGCTGCGTTTCAACGCATTGCGAAGGGGCACTGAGTTCGGTGAGGGCGGTTGTGAAGCCACTGTTGATCACGATGCGCCGTAGCGCCACAGGATCAGGGCCGGAACAAGCACGGTCATGATCAGGGTCAGCCCAAGGCCATAGCGGGTGACATCGAGGAAGCGGTAGCGGCCTGGACCAAACACCATCAAATTGGTCTGGTAGCCCACAGGCGTCAGGAACGATTGGCTGGCGCCAAACAGCACAGTGATCAGCAGGGCCGTTGGCGGTAACGCAAGGGTGGGGGCCAACTGAACGGCGACAGGTGCCAGCAGGGCCACCGATGCAGCGTTGCTCATGACCTGAGTCAGCAGTGTTGTTCCTACAAAGATCAGCATCAGGGATCCATAGGTGGACCAGCCTTCCAGCAGTCGTTCCAATCCTCCGGCGAGACCATCGGCCAGGCCGGTGGTCTTCAGCGCAGCGCTGAAGCTGGACAGAGATCCCAACAGCAGAATCACGTCAAGGCGAATGGCGCGCTGCAGTTCTCCAGGTCGGAGACAGCCGCTTGCGACAACAGCAACAGTGGCCAGTAAAACGGAGCCCACCAGCGGGACCGGCGTCAGGGTGGGAAGCAGGAGCATCAGCACGGCGATGCTGACCACCAACGGCTTGCGTCGCACCGTCGGCAGGTCATCTTCGAGTCGGTCGAGCACCAGCAGATCATTGCTGGCCTGGAGGCCTCGGATGGAATCGAGGGGTGCCTGGAGCAGCAGCACGTCTCCCTCGCGCAGGACCGCCTGACCCAGGCGCTCCTGCACAGTCTCCTGACCGCGGCGAAGGGCCAAAACCGTGGCGTTGTGGCGTTGGCGGAAGCGGAGTTCACGCAGGCTTGCGCCGGCCAGGGTTGAGCCTGCCGGAAGCAGAACCTCCACGGTTCTCTGTCCGCTGGCTTCGCCTTGATCCAAGTTGAATCCAGCGTTGCGGCCCTGGGTGGTGAGCTGAATGGTGTGATCCTGCTGCAGCCTCAAAAGGTCCTCCCGGGTCACCCGCAGCAGCAGGTGATCACCGGCCCGAAGTTTGCGGTCCGCAAGGGGTGGCAACAGGCGTTCGTCCCCCCGCTGAAGCTCGAGCACATCCACGTCGAACCGGCGCTGCAGCCGACTGTTGTGAAGGGAGACTCCCACCAGCTCGGAATTCAAGGGGATGGTCACTTCCGTGCAGTAACCGCTGCTGCGTGGCGATAAGCCAAACTCGTCGCCGTCGCGTCCCCGGTCGGGCAGCAACATCCGGGGAGCCAGCACCAGATAGGCGGCACCTGCCAACCAGATGGGCACGCTGATCAGGGTGAAACTGAACAGCTCCAGCGAGCCATAGCCCAGCTGCTGGCTGATGTCGCTCACCAGCAGATTTACTGAGCTGCCCAACAGGGTGAGCGTGCCCCCCAGCACAGTGGAAAAGGAAAGTGGCAACAGCACCCGGGATGGTGAGATTCCGCGGCGATGGCACCAGTTCTCCATCACAGGCAACAGTGATGCCACCACCGGCGTGTTGGGAACGATTCCGGAAACCGGTGCGATCACGAAAGCCATCAGGGCGATCAGCCGCCGCGGCGATCGGATGCGATCCGATGCAATCAAAGCCCGCAGACGGTCCAGTGCACCGCTCTTAAACAGTGCCGCGGAAACGGGAAACAGACCCATCAGGGTGATCAGGGCCGGACTGCCGAAGCCGGCCAGTGCCTCCGGCGGCGTCAGCACCCCGGTGGCGATGAGCAATCCCAAGCTGAGCAGGCCGGTGAGCTCGGGTGCCAGGGCCCCGCTGATGAACAGCCCGACCGCCAGCAACAGGACGGCCAGGGTGATCAGTGCCTCGGGATCATTTAACGCACCAATCAGCTCGGCCATTCGTGCGGCGGCCCTTCTGTCTCTGGCGTTGATTCTGCCCTGGGATCGAAGAACTGGTCACGCAGCCAGTCCTGGAGTCCTTTCAATCCATCGCCCCGTTTGGCCGATAGAAAGAGGGTTTGAGGTTCTTCCCGGCGGATGGTTTCAATCGCCTCGAGCGGGCAGCGATCAATCTGATTGGCCACCACCCTGCGCGGGGCCTGGCTGCCGAGGGAATCCAGCAAACGGTGCACGGTGGCAAGCTGCCCCGGCCAGTCGGTATCAGCCAGATCCACCACCAGAAGCAGTACGTCGGCATCAAGTGCTTCTTCAAGGGTGGCGCGGAACGCTTCCACCAGGGGGGCAGGAAGATCTCGGATGAATCCAACGGTGTCGGTGAGCAGCACCCGGTCGGGCCGTTGCCCTGGACAGGGCAGCTCCAGCCGTCGTGTGGTCGGATCGAGGGTGGCAAAAAGCTTGTTCTCCGCCAGGACCCGGTCGGACTCCCGACGACCGCAGAGGGCATTCAACAGGCTGGATTTGCCGGCATTGGTGTAACCGACAAGGGCAACGCGGGGCATGTTTCGGCGTTGATCCCTCAGGCGACTGCGGTGTCGCTGCAGCTGTTGCTGGTCCCGCATCAGTCGCTCGATCCGGCGGCTGATGGCGCGGCGATCCTTTTCCAACTGTGTTTCCCCCGGCCCTCGGGTGCCGATGCCGCCGCCTTGCCGGGACAGGCTGCTCCCCCGGCCCAGTAGCCGCGGCAGGCGATAGCGCAACTGCGCCAGTTCCACCTGCAACCGGCCGGCGGCACTGCCAGCCCGCTGGGCAAAGATGTCGAGAATCAGTTCGCTGCGGTCGGATACGGGGCATTCGAGCAACCGCTCCAGATTGCGAGCCTGCACCGGGGTCAATTCCCGATCGGTCACCACCAGGGATGCACCACTGCGTCGCACCTCAAGCGCAGCTTCCTGCAGTTTTCCTGTGCCCCAGAGCGTTTGAAGATTGGCGCTGCTGGAGCGTTGGTTGATCACCGCGACCGGCCGGGCCCCTGCGCTGCGGACCAGGCCTTCCAGTTCCGCCAATTCTCTTTCCCCGCGCAATCGGTCGCTGTCTGTCAGGGTCAGCAACAGCACTGTTTCCTCTGCGCTTTGGCTGGAGCGGGTTGCTAGGTCCTCCTTCTGTCCTGCTTTGGCGGTGACGTCCAACTGGCAGAGGTTGCGCAGATCGCCGCGCTCGAGTGGGTGCCAGCCTTCGGGTGCCTCGCGATCGGGTTGCAGCAGTTCGGCTTGTCGCAGACCATCGGCGCCTGGATTGGGTGCGAAGCGCAACCAGCTGTGGGAGACGAAATCGAGCGCGAGCACGGCATCAGCGCTTGCCGCCTCAAGCCCTTGCCGCTGGAAAGGACAGCTCACCAGTCGCCAGCCGCCACTGCTGCGGCGTGGTGATGCTGGCAGCTGTTCCCGAAGGTTGTCTGAACCAGCAAGGGGACCCAGCCAGAGCAAGCGACAGAGGCCGCGGCCATCGAGCACGAGGTGCATCGATAGCTCCAGCTCATACACCAAAGCGGCCAACCGTTCCAGGGTGAGCAGGTCAGCCCCACTGTCTTCCGGATGGCGGCGTTGGCTCAGCCGATCAAGTTGTCGCAGTTGACCGGGGCGCAGGCCTTTGGTTCGTCCGCCGAGGTGAGCTTGTCTCAACGATTCAGCAGCCAGGCCCCAGCCGAGCGCAGCCCCAAGGACATCCCTGGCAGACGGGTGAGGTAGGTGGCACGGCGCAACTTGAAGGCAAGCGGACCCGACAAGGTGATCCCAAGACCGGTCAAGGTCGCGTCGCCGATCCCAAGGCTGAGCATCTCCCCGCGATCTTGGAATTGAAACGGCTCGGGTTCGTGTCCGGCTGCCATGGCCGCCAATGCGGTTGCAATGGCTTCTCCCTGCTGCATGGCGACCTGAGCCGTACCAGGCCAAGGGGTTTCGGCATGGTGGGAACCATCTCCGATGGCAAACACGTTGGCTTGTCCGCTGACCCGCAGGTCTGCATTGATGCTGATGCCACTGCGTTCGACCACGGATTCCGGTTTCAGTGGTGGAAGCGATGGTCTGCTGCCGCCACTCCAGATCAGCCCGTCGTGCCGCAGGGTCTTGCCGCCAGCGAGCTGAACCTGGGTCTCTGTGACAGCGGTCACCTTTGCATTGAGATGCAGCCTGACCTGGCGTCGCTCCAAGGCGGCCAGAGCTCTGGCTCGATTGAAGGAACGGCTGCGGGGCAGGATCTCATCACCAATCTCAATCAGGTGAACCAGAGCACTGCCCTCTAGCAGGTCCGCCAGTTTGCAAGCCAGCTCAACACCGGTCGGGCCGGCTCCGACGATCACAAGAGCGGCATCGGATTGACGCTGCTGACGTAAAAGCTGAATACGTTCCCGCAGCGTGGCGACATCATTCAGGCTGTGGAATCCCTGGGCGTGCTGAAGGACTCCTGGGATACCGAAATCATTGGGTTCCGTGCCGGTGGCCAGGACCAGATCTCCCCACTCCAGCCGTCTTCCGCCTTCCGTGGTCAGATATCCGGCATCTAAATCAATCCGGTTCACGCGCTCCTGTAACCAGATCATCTGTCGTGAACTCAGCAGGTCCCGATAACCCGGGGCCACTTCCCAGCTCTGCATTTCACCGCTGAGAAGTTCATACAGGTGGGGCTGAAAGAGAAAAGTGCTGTGGGGTTCGAGCAGCACCACAGGTCTCTCCGGCAGGCGCTCTCGGATGGCCAGGACGCTGAACAATCCGCCGAATCCACCTCCAACCACCACCACGGAATTCTTCGCGTTCTGTGGGGACGTCATCGGGTGTCCTGTTCTGCAAAAACATTAGGAACCCCATCGGTTCCGACGGCAGGGGAGGATGGGGGCATCTCGGAGGGATCACAGGAGATCATGCGCACGTTGATTCGGGAGGATCTCGAAGCGGCCCGTGATTGCCTCGCATCGCTCACAGCGCCTCAACGTCTGGCCTGGGCTGTTGAGCACTTCGGTGATGGTTTTGCTCTCACCACAAGCTTCGGCATCCAGTCGTCCGTTCTGCTGCACATGCTCAGCAGGCTTCCCACTGGTCATTCCGTGATGGTGATCTGGGTCGATACCGGCTATCTCCCCCCCGAGACCTATCAATACAGCGAACAGCTCATTGAGCTGTTCGACGTGCGTATGGTTGTCGCGCAGAGCTCCATCTCGCCTGCACGGATGGAGGCGGCGCATGGTCGTCTCTGGGAGACGGGGGATGTTGTGGATCTGGAGACTTACCACCGCATCCGCAAGGTTGAGCCCCTCGAACAGGCCATGGCGGACCATGGCGTCACCTGCTGGGCCAGCGGCGTTCGCAGCAGCCAGACCGATCACCGCCGTTCCATGAGTTGGTTGGACCCCATCAGGGAACGTCTCTCATTGAGGCCACTATTGGATTGGACCCCAAGGGATATCTACTACTACATGCAGGAGCACGATCTGCCGCAGCATCCGCTGTTCGAAAAGGGCTATTCGACGGTGGGAGACTGGCACTCAAGCGGTCCGGACGCTGGTGAGCTCAGTGGTCGTGAGACCCGCTTCGGCGGCCTCAAGCAGGAGTGCGGCATACACCTACCGCAAGATGCAGTGGAAGGTCTCATGGGCGATGGCATCTGAAGGTGTTTCAGCGTGCTCTGCTGATCGGTAACAGCCGCTGGCATTGGGCTGAGTGGAATCAAGCTCAATGGCGTTTTGATCACACGGAGCCGGATCACCAACGCCTCGGTTCGCAATCGCTGGTGTGGTCGGCCGTGGGAGCGATCCCCTCTCAGCTCATCGATGCCCCGAGCCGTCCAAGACTGCAACTGCATCATGTACCGCTTACTGGATGTCCACCCTGGCTTGGTGTTGATCGAGCCCTTGGGGCGTGGGAAGCCTGGCGGAGGGAACAGCAATTACCAAAACCTTCCTCCAGCGGCTTGCTGTTGGCCGATGCGGGCACCGTGTTGAGTCTCACTCTTCTGGATGGTCATGGACACTTCCAGGGTGGTCAGCTGATGCCAGGGTTGAGACTTCAGTTGCGCAGCATGGGTCAGGGAACAATGTTGCTCCCTGGTGAAGTCAGGCTCGATCAGGTCCCCAAGGACCTTTTCCCTACGACGACGGATGAAGCAATGTGTCGTGGGGTGATCCAGTCCGTTGTTGCTGCAGTGCTGGACGCCCAACGGAGCAGTGGAGCTTCTCTCTGGTTATGCGGGGGGGATGCCTGTTTGCTCGAGACCGAGCTCAGGCATCGCGGCGTGACCTGCCGATCGGATTCGACCCTTCAGCTTCAAGCGATGGTTCAGTTACTGGATCAGTTCAGCCCAGGCCCAGATCATTGATCAGATCGTCCGCCATGGTGGCCGATTTCACCTTGAGGTAGATCTTCTCGACCTTCCCATCGGCATCGATCAAAAAGGTGTGGCGCATCATGCCCATGTATTCGCGGCCCATGAATTTCTTCAGGCCGTAGCTGCCGTAGCTGCTGGCGACAGCACAAGGCTCTTCATCGGTCAGCAGCGTGAAAGGCAGCGTGTGCTTGCTGATGAACTTGGTGTGTGATGCAGCGTTGTCCTTGCTGATACCCAGCACATGGATTCCGTTTTGCTCCAACAAGTCCCAGCGATCACGGAAGTTACAGGCCTCCTTCGTGCAGCCCGGTGTGGCGTCCTTGGGATAAAAATAAATAACCACCCGTTGGCCGCGAAGGGATGACAGCTGAACCGGCTCACCGTTCTGATTGGGGAGTGTGAAATCAGGTGCCGGATCACCGATCTGGAGAGCCACGTCAGCTGCCTCAGTTTGAGGATCGAAGCGTAACGGCCGTGTGGCTGGTGTCGCATAACAACCCTGACCCAGTGGGAGGCACTCTCTCGATCCAGGAGGTTCGGGACTCCAACGGTCTGAGTGGGATACGTCGGTCGAGCTTCCGCCGCTCAAGGTTGTGGATGCGTCGTTGTCTGGCGGATTGTTTTGATGTGGACCCTTCAGAGGTGCCCTTAACAGCCCCGCCTGGTGCTCCACCAAGACTTCCGCCGGGCTGGGGTTGGATCAGCCTCAGTCACTGCCGTGATGCGATGGCAATGGCCTGGTCCATTCAGCCCATTGGCGTTGATCTTGAGCGCTTGGATCGTTGTTTCCCCGCTGCTGCGTTGGCCGCTCGTTTTTTCACTCCAGACGACTGCCATGAGTTGCAACCACTGCAAGGGGAGAGATTGCGATTGGCAGTACTAAGCCAGTGGGTCGCGAAGGAAGCATCTATCAAATGGCAACGAGGCAGCCTGGCGAAGGATCTGGGGCAATGGGGCTGCACCGCAAAGTCCGGAGTGGCTCGTCATTCCGGCAGCAAACAAGCTGTTTCCATCTGCCGATTCAGCCTTGATCCTTGGCTCGTTGCCGTAGCTGGCGGAGGAAAGATTGGCCCTGTCTGTATGCGTTGATCTGGTGGCTCAGTAGCGGCGATGACCCCATCACAGATGCTTTCCGCTCTGTTGCAAGCCGTCTGGCGACTTTGGCTTGCATGGACGTCGGCAAACCCGCTGCGCTCATAAGGGCCTCGGAATGCTCTGAAGGCTGGCAGCCTTTAGAGACATACAGGTGCTGAGCCACGTCGACCGAGCACGTTTCTGCTTATCTCTTGAGTCGACCCGTGGAATGTCTCCTACGTTGATGCAACGACCACTGTTCCTTCCGTGATCAACCGCATAGGGGCGTGTTTGCTGCTGGGCATATCTTTCGCTGCATCTATTGGTCCTACAGCAAAAGCCGACACTGAACGCCCTGTGCGTTGGAACACGGGTGGATCCGTCAGCACCACCAGCTTCAGCGACTTCGAAGCTTTTTTTGTTCACGGCGAGATCTCAGACCGTGCCTTACAGGACGCCATCCGCAACTCGGGTTGGACCGTTGAGGAGCTCCGGTTTGGTTTCACCAAGACTTACGAGGTCAACCTGGTCGGCGTGTCGCGATTTCTTTATTCCCAGGCTGGTGAATCCTTCCTCAAGGATCAAACCCGGTCGTATGTTCCCTTCTGGCGTGAGAAGACAACTGCGTCTTCCGCTCTTCGGGCTGCCATAATTGCAGACGCCAGGGATGGATTCATCAGTCCTGTCGGCATCATGAAAGAGCTGCCCGTTGATTTCCGTCTGGCCGACAACGGAAGGAGTGACGGCAAGCAGAACGTCTGCGCACCTACCATGGTGAGTGGTGTACAAGCCACCTCCTTGCTGTCCTGGTATGTCTTTTTGCCAGCGTGCGTGCAGGCCGAGTCGGCCCGTGGTTCGCGTTAAGTCGCAGGACGGGAACCACTGATCAACAGGTGTTGCAACGGCAACCCCAGACCCAGCTCTCCATGTTGTTCCAGCAGGCGGCGAAGCATGCTCAGGCTGTTCGGTGATTGTTCCCCGAGCATCCAACGGTATTGAGAGCCGTTTTGGAGCCATCGCTCCACAAGGGTCTTGCCACCCGCCAGGACGATGGTTTCTTGCCAGCGTGTGCTCTGCAGAATCCAACCCGCTGCCTCCAGGGCCTCGGTCTGGGGCTGGAGGGTTTGAAGCCATTGCTGCTCCTGCTCCACTAAAGATTCCAGTTCCATCAATCCGGGGGTTTGTTTGCTCAACACCCCGGCAGGTCCGGCTTGGGCATTGCTGACCAGCAGCCGCAGCCCGCTATGACTTTCGCCGTGGAGATCCAGCATTGATGCCAGCTGTTGCCAGTCGAATGACACCAGATCTGCTGAGCCGAGGCGACCGCCAATCCAGTCAAAACGCTGCTCCGCAGCAAGTTCCGCAGTGCTGGTGATCAAATGGGGTCGCCGTTCTGGTTCCAAAAGCTCGAGCTGTGCATTGATGCGGGCACGGTCGTCGTCGGCTTCACACACCACGGTCACCCCTCCCTCCAAAGCCTCGCGAACTGGGTCGAGGGCCCAGAGCAGGGAATGGCTGCCCAACACCAACACACGATCATTGCGCCGCCAGGGGATGTCGGCCCATAGACGCTGGCGCAAGCGATGCAGCCGCTCCCCTGCCTGCCCCAGCTGTCGTTGAATCCAGCGCTCCAGAGCCGGACTGTCCGGCCCACTGCTCAGCAGCAGCGGTTGCTCGATGGCCAGTTCCGCGGCCGCGGCGAGTTGAGCGGCCCGCCGTTCCGCCATGCAATCCCGGCGTTGCCCCTCCCAACCCAACGTTCCCGGTTGCCAGAACACCTCGCCTTGCAATGCGCTTGGCAGGTACTGCTGCTCCACCCAGTGCTCGGCGTAGGCGTGGGGGTAGCGATAGCCCACACCATCGCCGAAGGCTTCTCCGTCGCGGTTGGCATCCCGAAGATGGCTGGGTACGTCCTGCCTGCTGGCGGCTCGGACGGTTTTGAGGGCGTCGAAAAACCCCAGAACGCTGTTGCTTTTGTCGGTGCCAGCCAGATAAATAGCGGCCTGGGCCAGGGGATACAAGCCCTCCGGTAAGCCCACCCGCTCGAATGCCGCCGCACAGGCCTCCACCACCACGATCGCCTGGGGGTCTGCCAGGCCGACGTCTTCCCCTGCGGCAATCAACATCCGCCGGAAAATGAAGCGAGGGTTTTCACCCGCCTCAACCATGCGTGCCAACCAGAAGAGCGCAGCATCCGCATCGGATCCCCGCAGAGATTTGATGAAGGCGCTGGTGGTGTCGTAGTGGGCATCGCCGTGCTTGTCGTACAGCACGGCACGCTGCTGGATCGATTCTTCAGCAATCGCCAGATCAATTTGGATGCTGCCGGTTGGATCGGCTTCCGAACTCTCCACCGCCAGCTCCAGGGCATTGAGCAGGCTGCGCGCGTCCCCATTGGCGACATCCACAAGATGGGCAGCGGCATCGCCATCAATCCGTACCGATCGCGAGCCATACCCTCGTTCTTCGTCGGTGAGGGCTCGTTTCAACAGCTGGTGCAGATCCTCGGGTTCCAACGGCAGGAGCCGAAACAGCCTCGATCGGCTGACAAGAGCCTTGTTCACTTCGAAGTAGGGGTTCTCCGTTGTGGCTCCGATCAGGGTGAAGGTGCCGTTTTCCACCCAGGGCAGCAGGGCATCCTGCTGGGCGCTGTTGAAGCGATGCACTTCATCGATGAACAGGATCGAACGCAGCCCATGGCGCTCAAGGCGTTGTCGGGCGGCGTCGACTTCGAGTCGCAGATCCTTCACGCCGGCGAGGACAGCGTTGAGGCTGCTGAAATGAGCCCTGGTATGGCCCGCAATGATCCTGGCCAGGGTCGTTTTGCCGACGCCGGGAGGTCCATGCAGGATCAGATTGCCGACGCGGTCGGCCTTGATGGCACGGCGAAGAAGGCGTCCGTTGGCAAGAATTCCGTTCTGACCTTCAAATTCCTCGAGGTTGCGCGGGCGCATGCGATCCGCCAGCGGTGCGAGGCGATGTCGCTGCTGTTCTCCCTGGTAGGCGAAGAGGTCCTGACTCAACGGTGCAGCAGCCCTGGTCCGAATAGAGCATTTCTAATCAGGATCAAGCAAGACCAATTCATTGAATACATAATTCGGCGAATGGCTACACCTCCGTGCGTTCATCGCTGCGTCTGATCGCTCCCCTCGCAGCACTGGTCAGCGTCAGTGCCTGTGGACCGCAAGCTCCACCGCAGCCACCGCCGCCAATGGTTCAGGCTGTCGAAGCTCAAGTGGCAGAGTTCACCGAGGGTGTCGACACTGTGAGCACCCTGGAAGCCAGCAATCTGGTTGAGCTGGCGGCTCAGTCAGGAGGGCGAATTCTGGAGCTGAATATTCGCCAGGGTGATGAAGTCGAAGCCGGTGAATTGCTGCTGGTGCTCGATCAAGACGAGGAAAAGGCTAAAGCCGAAACTGCTAAAGCCAACTACGACCGTTACGCCTACCTGGCTGAGGTGGGAGCTACGTCTCAGAAGGAACTTGATCGCTACCGCACCCAGTACATCGAGGCGAAGTCCAAGCTCAATTACAGCAATCTGAGTTCACCCTCCGCCGGCACAGTCGCAGATGTGAATGTGAAAGTGGGTGACGTGATTCAACAGGGCCAGGTGTTCACCAGCCTGGTACAGAACAACGAGCTGGAAGCTCGGGTGGAGGTGCCGGCGGTCTTCTCGGCACGACTGGAGAAAGGCCAGCCCGTTTTGCTGAGGGCCCCTGGCAGAGAAGAAGTGATTGCTATAGGTGCAGTGGGATCGATCGATCCACGCATAAACCCCAACACCCAAGGGCTGCTGGTGACTGCGGTGTTCCCCAACAATGGTGGAACGTTGAAGGATGGTCAGCGACTTCGCACCAGGGTGCAGATCCAAGCCAAAGACGAGCTCTCTGTACCATTTTCAGCCGTTACTCAGACGTCGGGTCAGAGCTTTGTTTTTCGGATCGGCAGTATTGATGAGCTAAGGAAGAACCCCGGTAAGGCTGATTTGAAGAGGCTGGAGCTGGGCATTAAGGCCGGCAAGCTTCCGGCAGATGCGAAGTTCGCCTTGCAAACGCCAGTCACGGTGGGCGAGCTGGAGAACGATCTTTACCCGATCAAGAAGGGTCTGAAACTTAATCAGAAGGTGGCCACTACCAACCTGCTGAACCTCAAACACGGCATTCCCGTTCAGGTGCAACCTCCCAAGACGAACTGAGGTTGAACTATGTCTGCATCTAATAACTTCATCACCAGACCGGTCCTCAGCACCGTCTGCAGCCTGCTGATTGTGATCGTTGGATTGATCGCGATCCCGATCCTTCCGATCGAAAACCTTCCCGACATTGCTCCTCCCACGGTGAAGGTGCAATCCACCTATGCGGGCGCCGATGCGGTTGCCGTTGAGCAGGGGGTGACCTCCGTGCTCGAGCAGCAGATCAACGGGGTGGAGAACATGGACTTCATCACCTCCAATAGCTCATCCGACGGTGTGAGTTCGATCTCGGTTTCGTTCGAGAGCGGCACCGACGGCAACATCAATCAGGTGAACGTTCAGAACCGCGTTTCTCTGGCTGAGCCTCAGCTCCCGGAGGAAGTACGCAAGTCGGGTGTCACGGTCAACAAGGCGTCCAACTCGATCCTGCTCGTTTACAACTTTGTCAACGAAGACCCCTCCAAGACCGAATACTCGGTGGAGACGATCAGTGGATATCTCGACAAGAACCTCACCGACAACATCAAGCGGGTGAAGGGCGTCGGCGATGTCACCTACTTCGGCAACAGGAAGATCGCCTTCCGGCTTTGGCTCGATCCGGAGAAACTCACCGCCAACAACCTCTCGGCCACGGATGTCGTTGCCCAGCTTCAAAGCCAGAACCGTCTGGTGCCTGCTGGTCAGATCGGTGGTGCCCCTGCCCCTGAAGGTCAGGAGTTCACCTTCACCGTGCAGCTGCAGGGTCGACTGACCAGCACCCAGGAATTCGAGAACATCATTCTCAGAACCACCGACGCCGGTGGTTTGGTGCGGCTCAAAGATGTGGGCCGCGTGGAACTCGGGGGTGAGACCTACGGCATCGATGCCATGGATCTCAAGGGCACCGCTTCAGTGGGTGTTGCGATCTACCAGCTCACAGGAAGCAACGCCATCGAGGTCTCCAACGGCGTCAAGGACGTTTTGGACGAATTCGAGCAAACACTGCCTGTTGGCCTTGGGGTACAGAAGATCTACGACACCACCGATTTCATTAACCAATCGATCAAAGGTGTGACCAACTCACTGCGGGATGCGGTGATCCTGGTGGTGCTGATCTTGTTCCTGTTCCTGCAGAACTGGAAGGCCACGCTGGTTCCCGCCATCGCCATTCCCGTGGCGCTGATCGGTACCTTCTCCTTGGTGCTGGCCTTCGGCTTATCGCTCAACCAGCTCACCTTGTTTGGCCTGGTGCTGGCCACCGGTCTGGTGGTGGATGACGCCATCACCGTGGTGGAGGACACCTCAGCCAAGAAGGCGGAAGGAATGACGTCGGTGCAGGCGGCCATGGACACCATGGATGAGCTGTTCGGCGCTGTCATCGCCACCTCTCTGGTGAAGATGGCGGTGTTCCTGCCGGTGCTGTTTTTCCCTGGGGCCACCGGCACGATCTACAAGCAGTTCGCCGCCACGATTCTCTTTTCGATCGGCATCTCCACCTTCAACGCTCTCACGTTCTCGCCGATGCTGTCGGCGTTACTGCTGTCCCGCGAGACCAAGGAGCTCAGCCGCAATCAGTACGCCACGGCAGGTGTGGTCCTTGGGTTCATCTATGGCCTGCTTAGTGCTGGCAACGGTGCCGCAGCAGCCCTGATCCCCTCGGTGATCGGTGCCGTGATCGGCTTCATCGCCGGCAAGATCACTGGCCTGCCGCTGCGTCTTCCTTTCACGGCTGGTGGTGCCGCGGTCGGTTTGATCACCACTGGTGTGATTTTCACCAATCCAATTCCGGTGGTGTTGTTCACGGCCATCGGTGGTGGCGTTGGCTACTTCGTTCCGGTGATTTTCACTAACTTCAACCGTCTCTACAGCGGTTTTGAAAAGCGCTACGCCACGATTCTCGATGGCGTGCTTAAGGCTCGTCCGATCGTGATGGCAGCCCTCGCGGCCGGCATCTTGCTGACTGGATTTGCATTCACTCGCATCCCCGGTGGTTTCGTGCCGATCGAAGACCAAGGCTATGCCATTGGTTTCGTGCAGGCCCCGGAGGGTGTCTCCAACGCGAAAACTCTGGAGATCAACCGTCAAGTTGCCGAATTGATGCGCTCGGAAGAAGACATCTCATCGGCTGCTCTCTTTAGTGGTGCCAGCCTCGATGGCAATGCCCCCAACAAAGGGCTGTTCTTCATCGGGATGAAGCATTGGGACGAACGTCCCGGTAAGGAACACACCGTGGGTGCTGTGGTGAAGCGTCTCAATGCCAAGTTTTATGGCGCCATGGATGGAGGTCGGGTGTTTGTGGTCGAGCCCCCGTCGATCCCCGGCTATGGCACCGGTGGCGGCTTCGAGTTCCAGCTGCTCGACCAGAGCAGTGGTGTGTATTCGCTGAACGATTTCTTCGGTTCCGCCCAGCAGATCATTCAGGCGGCGAACACCGATCCCGTTCTCAATCGGGTCTATACGCTGTTTTCTCCTGAGGCTCCTCAATACAAGATTGATGTCGACCGGGAGCAGATGGCATCGCTGGGGGTCGACTTCGGTTCAGCGATGTCGGCCTTCAGCGTCAACTTCGGTGGCGCCTATGTGAACGACACCTTCCAGGAAGGCAAGGTGCGCAGGGTCTACGTACAGGCGGATGAGGTGAGCCGGGCCACTCCACAGCGGTTGTCGGCTATTCATGTCGCCAATGCCAAGGGTGAACAGATTCCGCTCTCGGAATTCTTCACGGTGAATAAGACGGTGGGGCCCAGTGTCATTCCCCACTTCAACCTCTACCGCTCAATCAAGATTGATGGCACCCCGAATAAGGGCAACAGCTCCGGTCAGGCGATCGGGGCTATGAAGCAGATCTTCGACACGGGCAGCTACCAGGGCCTCGGCTTCGACTGGACCGGAATCTCCCGAGAGGAAGTGAAGGCCGGTTCCCTGGCGGTTGTGATCTTTGCTCTTGGCATCCTGGCGGTGTTCCTCGTGCTCTCCGCCCAGTACGAGAGCTACACCGACCCGATAATCATCCTGCTGACGGTGCCAACGGCACTGTTGGGAGCCCTTGTGTTCCTTGGGGCGGCCGGTCAGGTGCTCAACATCTACGCCCAGGTGGGATTGGTGATGCTGATTGGTCTGGCCGGTGGTAACGCGATCTTGATTGTGGATCTGGCGAACCAGAAGATGGGCGAGGGGGCCTCAGCTATTGAGGCAGCAACGTTTTCGGCCAAGTCGCGTCTGCGGCCCATCTTGATGACGGCCATCTCCTCCCTCACCGGTTTCCTTCCTCTAATGCTCGCCAGTGGAGCGGGTGCCCAGAGTCAATCGTCTCTTGGTCTGGTGGTGTTCGGTGGTCTGTTGGTGGCCACCTTCCTCTCCACTCTGGTGGTGCCGGTCTTCTACGTGGTGATGAAGACCCTGCTTGGTGATGCTGAGGCAAAGCCCGCTATTGAGGCCTCGGCTGAGGCGAGCTGATGCAGGTTTCCAACACCGAGGTGGAATCCCGTAAGCCGTTCAGCGGCATGCGGGTGTTGGTGGCTCTGGCCATCGGCATGACCTTGGGCTGTGCGTTGGCTTACTTCTTCAAGGTGCTGATCGACAACAGTCCGGCGGAGGTGGACCTGCGTCGGCTGCGCCTGTTCTATCTGATGGTGATCAGTTCCGGCGGACTGGCGGGTTTTGCGATCGAAACCATGCGGCAGTTGCAGGAAGCAGCCACCGATCCGATGTATCGCCCTAAAAATCCCTATCGGGGGCGGCGGCGGCTCTGATGCCATCAACCAAGCCACCGGAAGGATGGCTTGGTGTTAATCAAGGTCAGATCAGGTAATGACTGGTCAGGTAATGACTGTGGGGTGATCCATGCGGGTGCGCTGCTGAACTTCCGCCAGGTCGTTGATGGCGCTGATCATGTCGCCCAGTGCGATCTGGGGATCCTGGTTCAGGTCGCCAGTGTTGGGCATATAGCTCTCCAGATAGATCCGGATCGTGGCCCCCTTGGTGCCAGTTCCGGAGAGTCGCACGATGACCCGGCTGCCGTCCTCCAGGAGGATGCGCAGACCCTGGCCCGTGGTGATGGAACCATCGACGGGGTCGGTGTAGCTGAAGTTGTCCGCTGCGCTGATGCTGCGTTCGGCAAAGGCCTGGCCGACCAAGTTCGGCAACATGGCCTCCAAACGGTCGTAGAGACCGTGGGCTGCTTCGCTGGCCACGGCCTCGTAGTCGTGACGGGAGTAGTAGTGGCGACCAAAGCGGCTCCAATGTTCCGCCATGATTTCGGCGACGCTGCAGCGTCGCTTGGCCAGGATCTGCAGCCAGAACAGCACGGCCCAGAGGCCGTCTTTTTCGCGCACGTGGTTGCTGCCGGTGCCGAAGCTTTCCTCTCCGCAAAGGGTGATTTCGCCCGCATCGAGCAGGTTGCCGAAGAACTTCCAACCGGTGGGAGTTTCAAAGCAGTTGATGCCCAGCTCCTTTGCGACCACATCCACTGCTGAGCTGGTGGGCATAGAGCGCGCTACACCGGCAAGCCCGCCGGCATAGGCGGGGGCCAAGGTGGCGTTAGCGGTGAGAACGGCGAGGCTGTCGCTGGGGTTCACAAAGCAATGCCGACCCAGGATCATGTTCCGGTCGCCATCTCCGTCGCAGGCAGCACCGAAACGGTAGGCATCTCCTTTGAGCAGTAGATCGGCCAGTTCGTGGGCATACGTGAGGTTGGGATCGGGATGGCCCTTGCCGAAATCCTCCAGCGGAACACCGTTGCGAACACTTCCAGCAGGTGCCCCCAGAAGGTCCTCGAACACCCGGCTGGCATAGGGGCCAGTCACGGCGTGCATGGCATCAAAGGCCAGGGGGAAGTCGTCGCGGATCAGGTCGCGGATCTGATCAAAGTCAAACAGCTTCTGCATCAAACCCACGAAGTCGTCCACACCGTCGATTACGTCCACCTGCATCGTGCCCAGGCTGTGTGAACCGGGTGCATCGATCGGGATGGCCGGAGCCTCGACGATCGAATAGTGCTCCAGAGTCTGTGTGCAGCTGAAAACTGCATCGGTGAAGGAGGCAGGTGTGGGGCCGCCGTTAGCACCATTCACCTTCACTCCGAAATCACAATCCGGCCCGCCGGGATTGTGGGAGGCGGACAGGATGATGCCGCCAATGGCCTGGCGCTGACGGATCAGGTTGGAGGCGGCGGGAGTGGAGAGAATTCCGGAGGTGGCAACGATCACCCTGCTGAGACCGTGGGCTGCCCCCATACGCAAAATCACATCAATGGCGCGTCGATTGCCGTAGCGACCATCTCCTCCAAGCACCAAGGTGCCTCCCTTCACACCGGGAAGCGTGCGAAACACCGCTTCAATAAAACTTTCCAGGTAGTGCGGTTGTTCAAACTGTCGACTGCTCTTACGGAGGCCAGAAGTGCCGGGCTTCTGATCTGTGAAAGGGGTGTCGAGTCTGACCAGGTACTGGGTCGGATCCACGGCGGCCGAGGTGGTCATCACAGGGGATAGTTTGATGAGTCACCTAACCATGAAAATCCTATTTCTTACTGTTGGTTGCGACCAGTTCAAGACCCCTAAGCAGCCATGGCATGACAGCTGCTGATGTTCAGAGTTTTGTTGATGAGATCGAACGCCATCCCGAAGTGAGCACGGCGTTGCTGGAGGAGATCCGTAAGGAGGTGGGTCAGCTGATGCAGGGTCAGCGGTTCAGCTTCGACATCGACTGATTTCGTTTTGCGGGCTTTGCGCAGGTTGTGGTGATTCGGCGGGCGGGTTCGTCGATGGCATCGCGACGTCGAAAATCGTTATTCACAGCGACGCGACTCTCTTCCAGCAACGTCCAGACAAGGTCTTTGCAGATGCCAGGGAGAGATGGATGATCCATCAGGGGGTCTGCCATGTCTCTCGTCAGCTTGCAGGTTTTAGGGCTGTTTTCCCTTGAGCAATCGAAAGCTGCGCGCTGGATGGCGCGAAGTTCATCCTGCCGGGGCAAGGAGGGCTGCTCCTGCACTGTGAAGGCTGGGCTGGCCAGGACCCCCAGCAGGATCGTTTGCGTTGCGAGAGTGAATTTCATCAGTGCATTCTGGGCCGAAGGTTTGCTGCCAAACAAAAGAGCTGCATCAAGCTCCGCAATTCCTGAGGTGATTAAATGATGGTTGAAGACGATGTGGAATGCCAAAAAAGTCAAAGAACAACAAAAGACGATTGGTAGTTATTGCAGGTCCATCCTGTAGTGGTAAATCTTGGCTCATTCAACAAATTCGATCGGGAAGTCCTTCGAAATTTGCGAGTTCGGTTCAAAAAAAATGTAAAATAAAGGGGCGCGTCCTTGGAAATAGGCTTCGACTCTCTGCGCTTCGCAAAGACTGGAACGCTTGTGAAGTGGGGAAAATCCAGAAGCGTCTCGATCGAGGTGGTTATCTTCATTTTGATGTAACAGGCAGGCAACAACGACTGAAGCGGAAGATTCTTCACGAGTTGATGCAGGAT